>NZ_JBFAIM010000072.1:0-72420 GCF_040654715.1 Nonomuraea sp. NPDC050643
GCGCGCCCGTCCCGCCACACGCGCCGGCGCCGAGCAGGACGGCGGCGGCGCCGGCGGCGACCAGGGTGCGTCGGAGGGCGATGGCCATGGAGTCTCCTCGTGAAGCGATCTTCGCCTTCATGGGCAGAATGTTAGCTTAGCCTTACCTAATTCGACGGGCCTACCCCTCCCGGGGAAGGCCCGATCGCCCCGCCTACGACCGGCGGCGTACCGGGCACGGCGACGGCCGGCGGATTCGCGGATCGCCGCGCGGCCCGAAGCTGAAGTCCTCGAAGAGGCTTAAGGCGCGGCGGTAAGCCGAGCGGAACGGAGCCGTAAGCGCCCTCGAGCACAGTGATCTCAGATCACCTAAGGGAAGGGCCGAGGACAGATGAGCCAGCCGTACACCACCCAGGACCAGATCCGCCTTCCCGGCTTCGCCGGGGCCGTGCACCTGCCGGGCGAGGCGGGATACGACGAGCTGCGCCGGTCGCTGAACCCGTCGGTGGACTCCCGCCCGGCGCTGGTGGCCGAGGCGTACGGGGCCGCCGACATAAGGACCGCGCTGCTGGCGGCCCGCGCGCACGGGGTGCCGTTCGCGGTGCAGGCCACCGGGCACGGCACGCACGCCGCGTGCGACGACGGCATCCTGGTCAGGACGTCCCCGATGGCGTCGGTGCTGGTGGACCCGGGCCGCCGGATCGCCCGCGTGGGGCCCGGCGCGCGCTGGGGCGACGTCATCGCCGCCGCCGCGCCGTTCGGCCTGGCGCCACTGTCGGGCTCGGCGCCGTCCGTGGGCGTCACCGGGTACACGCTGGGCGGCGGCCTCGGCTGGCTGGCCCGCGCGTACGGGTTCGCGGCCGACAGCGTCGTGCGGGCCGAGGTGCTGCTGGCGGACGGCCGGCACGTGACCGCCGACGCCGGCAGCCACCCCGAGCTGTTCTGGGCGCTGCGCGGCGGCGGGGGCGGCTTCGGCGTGGTGACCTCGCTGGAGTTCCGGCTCCACCCGGTGTCGCGGGTGTACTCCGGGTTCGCGTACTTCCCGATCGAGGCGGCGGCGCGGACGCTGACCGCGTACCGGGACTGGATCGACGACGCGCCCGACGAGCTCAGCACGGCGGTCGTGTTCAAGCGGATGCCCGACGACGAGCAGGTCCCGGCGGCGGTGCGCGGCAGGCACGTGGTGCTGCTCAAGGTCGTGCACGCCGGGACGGCCGGCGAGGCCGGGCGGCTGCTGGCGCCGCTGTTCCGGGCGGCGGGGCCGGCGCTGCTGGACGAGACACGCGAGAACACCTACGCCGCCACGGCCATGGGCGGCACGCCCAACCGGCACATGGACATGTTCGACACCGTCCCCGACGCGGTCATCGGCACGCTGGTGCGCACGGCCGAGCGGGCGCAGACCGTCGAGATCCGGCACTGGGGCGGCGCGATGGGCCGTCCCGGGCCGGACGCCGGACCGGTCGGCCACCGCTCGACCAGGCTCTCGGTGATCGTGGACACGCCGGTGCCGGGGCTGGCGGAGGAGCTGCGGCCGTACGCCAACGGCGGGACGTTCCTGAACTTCCTGGCCGACCCCTCCCGGACGGCGGCGGCGTACGGGGCGGCCGACCACGCGCGGCTGCGGGACGTCAAGCGCGCCTACGACCCGGACGGCTTCTTCCGCGTCGGCCACGTCGTCCCGGCCTGAACCGGTCGCGGCGCGGCGCGCGCTATCCGGACCGTCTCGCGAGCTCCTCCAGCACGGCGACCGCCTGAGCGGCGCGCTCGTACGGCACGAAAAGGTGATCGTGGTGGAACCCGGCGACCACATTGCAGCTCAGCCCGGCGTCGGCGAGCTCCCGCGCGACGGCCGCCGTGAGCCCGATCGCCTGGAGCGCCGAGTGGACGCGCAGCGTGATCCAGCCCGCCACGTACCCGTACGCCAGCCCCGCCGCCTCGGCCTCCTCCAGCCGCACGACCAGGGTGAGGCCCTCGTCCTCGGCGACCGTGACGACGGGGACGACTCCTGACGGCACACCCCCGCCGACGGTGGTGAACACGTAGCGGCCGGGGTTCAGCCGTGGGCGCATGCCGCTCAGCAGCGCCCTCAGGTCACTCTCCCCAGGCATGATCATCGGCTTCCTCCCAGAACGGCGGGACGAACGCGCCGTCGCGGCGCGTCACGACCTTGCCGTCCCGAAGGCTGAGCGGCTGCGGCTCGGCGTCCTCGTACCAGCGCTGGTAGCCGGAGAAGGACCGGTCGCGGTGGAGCCGCGCCACCAGCCGGCCGATCAGATCGGCCAGCTCCGCGTGCCCGTCGGGGTGGACCTCCCAGCGGCAGGTCAGCGCCCAGCGGGCGTCGTCGTGGTCGTCCGCGCGAACCAGGATCGAGAAGCCGGCGCCCGGGACCTTGGAGGCCGCGTACGGCGCGCCGTCGCCCCACGCCGGTTCCGGGAACTCCTTGACGACCCAGTCGCCGTTCTCGTCCCGCACCGGCTCCCGCTCGTCGTCGAGCAGGTCGAGCACCTCGTTGACGACGATCGACCGCTCGGTGACGTGCCCGGGCCGCGGGCCGAGGCCCAGGTGCCAGCGCAGCTCGGCGACCTCGGCCTCGGGCAGGTCACCGCGCAGGTCCATCGCGACCATGAGTTCGTGAATGTCAGCCACCGCGGCACTGTATCGGCAGTGTACGAGCACCGGCCGGCGGCGGCCGGTCAGCCGAGGGTGCCGGTGAGTTCGTTCGGGGGCTGGGGCAGGGCGGCTGACCTGGTGATCCGGCCCGTCGCGAAGTCGATGGCGTGGACCTTCCTGGCCGCCGGGTCGCTCACGTAGATCACCTGGTCACGGGTGAAGATGTTCGGCCGGGGCCGCTGCCATTCCAGGGGCTCCTTCCACTCCTCCAGCACCTTGATGGTCCGGACGACCTTGGCCGCCGCCGGGTCGATGACGTGGACGGCGCCGTCGGTGCCGAGGACGAGGGCCTCGCCTCCAGGGCCCCGGGCCAGGGAGCGGAAGGTGTAGCTCGTGCCCAGGTCCACCAGGTCGAGCTCGCCGGTCGCGGTGTCGATGAGGGAGACGTGGGTGGGGCGTTCCAGCTCGGCGTCGGGATCCTTCTTGTAGTCGCCCAGGACGATCGGGGACAGCTCCGAGCCGGACTGGTTGCCGATGCGGCCGTACGCGTCGGGGCTCTCGATCTTGGTGATCTTGCCGTTCCGGTAGAGGAGGACGCCGTTCTCGCAGCCGATCACGACGGCCTCGTCCTGGGCGGTGGCCTCGCCGTGCACGCCGGGGCAGTCCTCGCTGCGGGCGATCTCCTTGCGGTCCTCGCCGAGGACGAGGATGCCGGTGCGCTTCTCCTCCGTGCCCAGGGTGACCACCAGCTCGCCGTTCGCCAGCTCGATCGCGACGCCGTGGTGCGGCGCGGCCGCCTGGTACCTCTCCCCCTTCGGCAGGCCGGAGCCCAGCTCGCGGGGGTCGAAGAGGGTGACCTCGCCGGTGCCGTCGGAGAACAGGACCGTGGTGCCGCCGTGCCGGACGACGTGGCCGGGTTTGGCGGCCTTGAACTCGTCCTGCCTGAGGGTGGCGGCGGCGGCGTCGAGAACGCGGAAGCCGGTCGAGGTGGAGACCAGGACGTGCCGGTCGTCCCCGGCGGGGTTGACGCGGTTGTACCCGGCGAGGGGGATGTCCTCGGCCAGCTCCAGGGTCTGGCCGTCGAGGACGTACAGGCCGCCGTCGTAGGTCGCGACGAGGGGGTCCGCCGCCGTGCGGGAGGGGGCGGCGCTCGCGGGCGCCGCCGCCGTGGGCTCCTGCGCTCCGCAGGCGGTGAGCAGGAGGGCGGCTGCGAGCAGCGCGGTGGTCCGTGACCGGACGGTCATGTCGTGCACCTTTCCAAGGGGAGGGTTCTAGCGGCCGGTGAGGCCGCGGGTCATGGCCTCGGTGTTGCTGCGGACCATGTCCAGGTACGTCGCCGCGCCCGGTGACCTGCCGCTCAGCGATTCCGAGAACAGCGGGACGACCTTGACGTCCACGCCCGCCTCCGAGGCGAGCACCCGGGCGAGCCGGTCGGGCTGGGAGGAGTCGGCGAAGACGGCCTTGACGCCGGTCCGGACGATCGCGTCCTTCAGCGACTTCAGGTCCGAGGCGCTCGGGGAGGCCAGGGTGGTGCCGCTGGGGATCACGGCGCCCACGACCTGGAAGCCGTACCGCTGGGCGAAGTAGCCGAAGACGTGATGGTTGGTGACCAGGCGGCGGGACTCTGGCGGAATGGTGGCGACCTGCCGCTCCACCCACGCGTCGAGCCGCTCGACCTGCGCCCGGTACGCCGCCGCGCCCGCCCGTACGGCGGCGGCGTCGACGCCGTCCACGTGCGCGACGACCCGCTCCGCGATCAGGTCCACGGCCTTGGCCATGCGCCGCGGGTCGGTCCAGAAGTGGGGGTCGGGCTCGCCCGCCGTCTCGTCGGCGGTGAAGCGGATCGGGTCGACGCCCTCTCCCACCGCCAGCGCGGGCACGCCCGCCCGCTCGGCGGCCCCGACGTTGCGCAGGACGCCTTCCTCCAGGCCGAGCCCGTTGTAGACGATCAGGTCGGCGTCCTCGATCAGCGCGGCCTCCTTGGCCGAGACGCCGAAGGAGTGCGGGTCGGAGTCGAGTTTCATCAGCACGGTCACCTCGGCCTCGTCGCCGACGACGGTCCGCGTGACGTCGCCGAGGATGTTCGTGGTGACGACCACCCTGGGGGCGTCCTCTCCGGCGCTCGCGCAGCCGGTCGCCACCACGAGCGCGATCACCGCCAGCAGCCGGGCCGGCAGCGCGCTCATCGCCCGGTCTCCGTCATGTACGTGGGCGTGAGGCCGGGCCTGAACGTGCGGGCGCGCCGGAGATCGTCGTTGTAGTCGATCTCGTGGACGGCCTTGCCCGCCGGGTCGTTGACGTAGGCCCGGCCGGTGTCCACCTGGATGCCGGGAGAGCCGGTCAGCGGCGGGGTGAGCAGCCGCGTCCTGGCGGTCTCCGCGCCGGAGCCGGGGTCGTGGGCGTGCAGCACCCCGTCCGCGGTCAGCGACAGCACCGGCGCGTCCTCGCCCACGGCGTTCACCGCGACCACGGGCCCGGTCTTCAGCAGCCTCCAGGTCCTGGCGGCGGCGTCGAGCACCCAGACGCCGGCGTCACCGGCCCTGGCGGCCAGGGTCGAGCCGCCGGGACGGTGCCGGAACTCCTTCGCGCGCTCACCCGCCGCCGTCCCGCGCGGGTAGCGGATCCGCACCCCTTCGAAGGCACCGTCCTTCTCCCTGACCAGCAGGGCTCCGTCGGCGCACCCGAAGACCACGCCTCGCCGTGTCACCGCCGTCCCTTCCGCGTCCTCGCAGGCGCCGACGGCGGCGCCCCCTTCGACGCGGACGGCGCCGCCCCTGGCGACCAGCAGCCGGCCCCGGTACGGCACCACGGCGGCGGCCTCGCGCGCACCGCGCACCGCCGGCTCGCCCTTCTCCATGCGCGCGCGGTCGAGCAGCGTGACCGTGCCGTCGCCGGACCGGACGGCGGTGAGCGCCGTGTCGGAGACCACGTCGTACGGAGGCCGCCCAGCGCCAGGGGTGACGGTGCTGACAGGGACGGTGCTGACAGGGACGGTGCCGAGATCGCGTGTCCCGGTCCGGTAGTAGTGGAAGTGATCTCCGTGATCGACGGCCCAGGCGCCGCCGTCGATCACGCGCAGCCCGCCCGAACCGGTGGTGACGTAGGCGAAACGCCCGTCGCCGGTGATCCCCCGCGCGTCCGCGACGTCGGCGACCGCCGTGGTCTTCTCCGTGAGCAGGTCGAGCACGTGCACCCTGCCCGCCGCCGCGTCGGCCAGGACCAGCCGGAGCTGCGGCTCGGGCATCTCCTCGGCGCCCTCGACGTACCCGTGCGGAACCTCTTCCTCCGCCTTCGGCGCCGCGCCGCCGTCCTGAGCGCATCCCGTGAGCGCGACGATCAGGGCGGCCGTCATGAGCGCCCGCATCACGCGACCGCCTTCCGGTTCCGCAGCAGGTCGGCCAGCGCCGACAGGAAGAACAGCCCCACGGCCACGGCCGCGATCGTCGCGCCCGCCGCCGTGGCCGCGTGCCACGACACGACCAGCCCGATCACGGTCGAGGCGATCCCGAGCAGCGCCGCGCCGAGCATGATCGTCGGGATCCGCCGGGCCCACAGCGCGGCGGCGGCCGGCGGCCCGATCAGCAGGCCGAACACCAGCAGCGTCCCGACGATGTGGAAGGAGGCGACGATCGCCAGCGTGACCAGGCCGAGCAGCAGGACGTGCGCCGCCCGGGGACGCATCCCGAGCGTGTGCGCCTTGCGCGGGTCGAAGGCGAGCGCGACGAACAGCCGGTGCCCGAGCAGCGCCACCGTGGCCGTGACCGCGAGCGCGGCCCCGAGCCCGGCCAGGTCCTGCCCCTGGACCGCCAGCACGTCGCCGAACAGGAACGCGGTCAGGTCCACCGCGAACGACCGCGAGTGCGAGACCACGATCACGCCCAGCGACAGCATCCCCGCGAACAGCAGCCCGATGCTGGTGTCCTGCGACAGCCGGGCCGACCGGCTGAGCAGGCTCACCCCGAACGCCATCCCGCCCGCGCTCACCAGGGCCCCGGCCAGGACGTTCACCCCGGCCATCGACGCGAGCGCCACTCCCAGGAGCATCCCGTGGGACATGGCGTCGCCGAGGAAGGCCATGCCGCGCAGCACCACCCACGTACCGGCGAGCGCGCAGAGCAGCGACACCAGGATTCCCGCCCAGAGCGCTTGCCGGACAAAAGACACCTGAAAGGGATCAAGCAACCAATCCATGACCCGAGACTCTACAATGAAAACCGTTGTCACTTTCAAGTGGAGGTCTCATGACGGGCATCGACGGCGTCGTGATCAGCGGCGTCACCGCGGGTTACGGCCGCAGAACGGTCCTTTCCGAACTCTCGGCCCGGCTCCCCCGCGCCGCCGTGACCGCCGTCGTCGGCCCGAACGGCTCCGGCAAGTCGACCCTGCTCGGCGTGCTCGCCGGGACGGTACGCCCGTCACGCGGCACGGTCGGGCACGCCGCCCCCGGCCGCCCCGGTTTCGTGGCCCAGCGCGACGCGGTCGCCGAGTCGCTGCCGATCACCGTGCGCGAGACGGTGGCCATGGGCCGCTGGGCGGCGCGCGGCCCGTGGCGGCGGCTGACGGCCGACGACTGGTCGGTGGTCGACGCCTGCATGGCGAGCCTGGACGTCGCCGGCCTGGCCGCGCGCCGGCTGGGCACGCTGTCGGGAGGCCAGCGCCAGCGGGTCCTCGTCGCCCAGGGGCTGGCCCAGGAGCCCGGCCTGCTCCTGCTGGACGAGCCCACGACCGGGCTCGACCTGAGCGCCAGGCGGCACATCGAAGCCGCCCTCGACCGCGAGCGGGACCGCGGCGTCACGGTCGTGCACGCCACCCACGACCTGGACCTGGCGATGCGCGCCGAGCACTGCCTGATCCTCGAAGGGGGACGGCTCACCGCGGCGGGCCCTCCCGCGTCCGTCCTGACGCAGCCGACCCTGGGCCAGGCGTTCCACGACGACCCGCGCCCCTCCGGACCACACGCCGCACAACGGCAACCGCGAGGTCATCTCCCGGTAATACGAGGTTCAGACACTGGCCGCTGAGCACGTCGGCGGAGGGGGACCACCTTGGACATCGATCATTCGAGCATGCAGGGCAACGGCAGGGCCATCCACACCGAGGGCGGTGAGTTCGGCCGGACCGCCGGCCGGCTCCGCGCTCAGGTGGAACCCCTCCTGCCCTATTTCGGCAACCCGGCGAGCGACGAGGCGGCCCAGATCTTCCGCCGGGGCAAGGACGGGCATCCCGGCTTCGACGGCGCCTACGAGGACATGAGCACCGCCCTGCGCAACCTCCGCGAGTCGTACGAGGTCATCGGCTCCGCCGTCGTGGCGATGAGCAAGAACGTGCGGGGGGCCGAGTGGGCGAGCATGGCCGACAAGAACGGCGTCCTTAAGGACCTGCTCGAGTTCGCCCGGCGCGAGGACGACGAGGTCGGCGTGCCCACCACGCCGGTAGAACGGGACCGGTGAGGCGCGCATGCCCGTCGGGCTCGCGACGAAGGTCGCCCTGGGCGGTATGGCCGGCGCCGGCCTGGCAGGGGCGCTGGCGCCCGAGGTGCTGTTCGGCGTCTCCTTCCTCGACGGCGATCCGGACCGGATCCGCGCGGCGGCCGACGTGCTGGACGACCTCGCCGACGCGATCGACCTGCACTTCCGGGACGCGAACGCGGCCGCCGAGACCGTCTGGAAGACCAGCTCGGACGCGGCGGTCGACGCCTTCAGGAGGTTCTGGACCGAGGAGTTCGGCCCGGCGGTGCTGGCGGTCTCCCTCAAGCACCGCAACGCGGCCAGCGCCTGCCGGGCCTACGCCGACGTCATCGAGAAGATCAATCACGCGCTGAAGGTGCTGTGCTGGATCATGACGGTGGACATGATGTTCACCATCGGATATCAGGTGCTCACCTGGAAGCTCTTTCAGGCGATCATGAAGAGGCAGGCGCTCCTGCTCAAGGTCACCGCGCGGCGTTTCGTCCTCCTGCTGCTGCCCACGTTCTCCTACTGGGTGGCCGACAGCGCGGCGTACGCCACGGGCCAGGTGGTGCTGCCCCTGGGGCTCAACCTCCTGGGCGGGATCAAGACGGACCTGTCCGGCGCCGACGTCAGGTCGGCCGGTCACAACCTCACCACGTTCCGGGAGCACTTCGTGGCGAACATGGTCTTCGACGGGGTCGCCGACGGCGGGGCGGCGCTGATGGCGAAGGTGCCGGGGCTGCGCACGGTCGCCACCGCCGTCCCCCTGCCGAACGGGATGACGCTGAACACCGGCAGTTTCGTGCCCCGGATGGCCGCGTCGACCTCGTACTCGATGGCCATGGACGCGCAGCACGGCGACAACCCCCTGCCCGGTTCCGAGCACGGGCTGACCGAGGAGGAGATGTACCAGAAGTTCCTCATCCACGGGACGCGCAGCCTCATCCCGCGGGTCAGGTGAGCGGGCTACCGCTCGCCCTGCGCGAGATAGGGCCGCGTCACCTCCATGAGGCGCCGCGCCGCGTCCTCGGTCGCGCGCTGCGACAGATCCATGATCGTCTCGGCCAGCTCCCGCGAGCCCAGCCTCATCGCCCTGGGGTCGATGTGCAGAGCGGTGAGCTGGCCTGACGGCGAGACCCGCACCCTGACCTTGTCATCGGGGCTCGCCGCCTCACCGGCGATCTCGCCGGCCAGGCCGATGACCTCGGAGAACTCCTGGGAGTTCGCCTGGAATTCCGCCATGATCCGGTCGAGCTCGAGGTCGCCGGTACGAAGATCGCGTTCCGCCATAAGGCATTATCCACCCGAACGTCACATAACTCGCGTTAGGCCGCAAAACGTAACATTCTTAACTTCGGCCGCCTACGGGTTGACCACCACGTAGGAGACCTGGGTGAGCAGCGGCTCCGGCCAGTCGACCTGCACGAGCACGAGGACGCCGCCGTCGTACGGCGCCACGTTGTGCATCGTGAACCGCGCGTCGCCCAGCATCGGCCGGGGGACGGGATCCTGGCTGGAGACGATCTCGCCCAGCTCGCTGACGGAGGCGAACACGTTGGAGCGCGCCCGGATCCAGCCGGTGGTGAGGTTGAGCCGGTACCAGCCGCGGATCGGCTCCCAGAGGTGACGGTAGGTGAAATCCGGGAAGACGAGGCTCCGCTCCAGCGCGCCCGGCCGCTCGCCGCGCGTGATGACCGCGGAGTCCTCCCGCATCGCCTGGGTGAGGCTCTGATCGTCAACCGTCATGTCATCCACCGGGGCTGGGGGGCCGACGCCCGCAGTTTAACCCGGCGCCCGCGGGCCGGCGACCCACCCGGACGGGGTGGCGCCGGGCCCGCCTACCGGCGGCGGGCCCGGGCGAGCAGCCACAGGAGCAGAGGGGCTCCCAGGGCGCCCGTGACCACGCCCACCGGCAGTTCCACGTCCGGGATCAGCAGGCGGGCGACCAGATCGGCCGTCAGGACGATGAAGGCGCCCGTGAGCCCCGACGCCAGCGGCGGCGGCCAGGCCGTACGGGACAGGCGCTGGGCGATCTGGGGAGCGGCGAGGGCGACGAAGGCCACGGGGCCCGCCGCGGCCGTGCCGAAGGCCACCAGCGCCACGCCCGCCATCAGCAGGCTCAGCCGGCCCACCTGGACCCGGGCGCCCAGGACGACGGCGACCTCGTCCCCCAGTTGCAGCACGCGCGTCCACTGCCCCAGCAGCAGCGTGATCGGCACCAGGACCGCCAGGGCGGCGGCCAGCGGCGCGACATGATCCCAGGTGCGGCCGTTCAGGTTGCCGAACAGCCAGCCGAGCGCCTGCTGGGCCTGGAAGTCGCCGCTGGTGACCATCAGGTATTCGGTGGCGCTCGTGCAGATCCACGACAGGCCGATGCCGACCAGGACGATACGGCCGCCGGTCGTGCCGCGCCGCCACGCCAGCAGGTACGTCACCAGCGCCGCCGTCACGGCCCCCGCGAAACCCAGCACCTGCAGCCCGGCGCCGAGCCCGAGCACGATCCCGGCCACCACGGCGACCCCGGCCCCCTGGGTGACGCCGATCATGTCGGGGCTGGCGAGCGGGTTGCGGGTCATCGTCTGGAACAGGGCGCCCGACAGGCCGAACGCGACGCCCGCGAGCAGGCCCGTCAGCGCCCGGGGCAGGCGCAGCTCCTGGACGACGAAGGCCGTCCCCTGGTCGCCGGTGCCCAGCAGCGACCGGACGACCTCGCCGAGCCCGAGCCGGATCTCCCCCAGCCCGATCCCCAGGCAGAAGGCCAGGAACGCGGCCACGGCCGTGCCCAGGCAGACCAGGATGAGACGGGGGCGCAGCACGCCCGAGACCGGCGGCGCCGACAGCCGGAAGGTGACGCTCCCGCTCGTCCGGCCGAACGTCACCCGCCTGGAGGAGGCAGGACCGGAAGACGGAGGGCCGCTCATCGGCTCACGAATCCCCATACGGCTCATGGCTGCTCACAACTCCGCGAGACGCCGGCGGCGGGCAAGGACGACGAAGAAGGGGCCGCCGATGAATGCCACCAGCAGCCCCGCCTGCACCTCGATCGGCGGCGCCACGACCCGTCCGAGCACGTCGGCCGTCAGCAGCAGGCACGGCCCGAGCAGCGCCGCCAGCGGCAGCAGCAGCCGGTGGTCGGCCTCCGAGCCGCTGAGGCCCCTGGCCAGGGCGCGGGCCACGTACGGCACCACGAGCCCGACGAAGACGACGGGGCCGATGGCCGCCACGGCCGAGCCGGTCAGGAGCATGACGGCGGCGGCGCCCCGCACGCGTACCAGGCCGACCTTGCGGCCCAGCCCTCTGGCGACGTCGTCCCCGAGCGCCAGGCTGTTGAGCGCGGGCCCGCACGCGAGCGCCAGCACCGCCCCGGCGGCCACGAACGGCAGGAGCTGCGGCAGCAACTGCCCGCCCGCCCCGGACAGCGACCCGGCCGACCAGAACCGGTAGCGGCTCAGCGACTCGGGGTCCACCAGCACGAACGCGCTCGTCACCGAGCTCAGCAGGAACGTGACCGCGACCCCGGCCAGCGCCAGCTTGACCGGGGTCATGCCGTCGCGGCCGAGCCCGGCCAGCCCGTACACGATCACGCTGGCCACCAGCGCCCCCGCGAACGCGAACCACACGTACCCGGCCGGAACCGCCACCCCCGCCACGCCGATGGCCAGGACCACGGCGAACGCGGCCCCGGCGCTGACGCCCAGCACGCCGGGGTCGGCCAGCGGGTTGCGGGTGAGCGCCTGCATGAGGGCGCCCGACAGGCCGAGCGCCGCCCCGGCCAGGATGCCGACCAGGGTGCGCGGGACCCGTACGGCCCAGACGACGTCGAGGACGTCCTGGTCGGTCACGGTGCCCGCCAGCGCCCCGATCACCTGGTCGGGCGGGACCGCCCGCGCGCCGAGCGAGAGCGAGAGCAGGCACACCGCGATCAGCGCGACGGCGGCGGCCCCGAGGGCCTTCACGACGTCTTGGTGGCCGGGTCGCCGTCCACCGCCGCCGCGAGGCGCGGGACGAGGGTTTCGAGCACGTACGGGACGCTGAGCACGGTGAGGAAGGCGACCGCGTCGCTCGGCGGGGTGTTCTCGGGCAGGTAGACCTCGCGGCCCTCCTTCACCACGTCGAGCCCCTTGTAGACGCTGTCGCCGTGCAGCGTGGCCTCGCCCTTGGCGACGTCGGTCACGCTCCAGACGATCACGCCGGTGTCGACCAGGTCGAGCCGCTCCCTGCTGATGTTGGCGCCGAACTTGTCGCCGATGGCCTTGTCGAGGTCGTCGGGGAGCTTGAAGCCGAGCGAGCCGAGCAGGCGGTTGCGCGGGTCCTGGCTGCCGAAGATGAAGTAGCCCTCGTACAGGGTGGCCATGAGGCCGGTGGCGTCCTTGAACTCGGGGTGCTCCTGCTGGACCTTGGTGAACGAGGCCTCGACGTCCGTGACCAGCTTCTCGGCCTCGGCGGGCTTGCCGACGGCGAGGCCGACCCGCTTGGTGACCTCCTGCCACGGGATGCCGTAGTCGATGTACTCCTTCGGCTGGGCCACGGTCGGCGCGATCTTGGACAGGGTCTCGTACTGTTCCTTGGTCAGCCCCGAGTACAGGCCGATGATCAGGTCGGGCTTGAGCGCCGCGATCTTCTCGAACTGCGGGCCGCTGCCGGTGTCCTTGAGCACCTGCGGCAGCGTGGCGCCGCCCACCTTGTCCTTCGCCCAGGGGCCGATCGCGCCCGGGTGGTTGCCGAACCACTCGGTGGTGCCCACGGGCACGACGCCGAGGGCGAGCAGCGAGTCCTGCTCCAGGAGGCCGACGGTGAGGACGCGCTTGGGGGCGGCGGTGATGGTGGTGCTGCCGTACTTGTGCGGCAACGTCACGGGGAAGGCGCCGGAGGCTCCGGACGCGGCGGCGCCGGATCCTGCGGCGGGCGCCGGCGCGGGCGCTGTGGAACCGCAGCCCACGATGGTGATCAGTACGAGCGCCACAAGGACGGACACGCGGGTCAAGTACGGCTCCTCAAACGATTAGGCACACCTTAATAAGGCGAGCCTAACCTTAGCGTTGGGAAACCGATCAACGCCACCGGCCCCCATGGCACGGGCGGCTCACCGGCGGTTCCCCCAGGCCGGCGCTTACGCGGGCCTCGGCGATCCCGGCCAGTGCCGCGCGCGTCCCGGCGAGGCCGGGCCGGACGGGGGCGAGCAGCCTCACCTCGACGGTCAGGTTCCGGGTGGCGCTCACCCGCAGCAGGGAGGCCAGCAGCGAGTCCTCCCCCACGAAGCAGGCGCGGGTCGAGGCGTCGTTCCCCTCGCGGTAGCGCAGCGTGGCCGGGAGCACGGTGGCGCCGGCGTCGATGGCCGCCTGGAACATCGCCGGCCGGAACCCGCCCATCCCGCGCCCGCACCACGTGGTGCCCTCGGGGAAGGCGACCACCGTGTCCCCCGCCCGCAGGGCGCCGGCGACGGCGGCCACGGCGGACGGCAGCGTGTAGAGCCGCTCCCTGTCGATGAACAGCGCCCCGGCCCCCGCCACCAGCGTGCCGACGACCGGCCAGCCGGCGGTCTCCCGCTTGGCGAGCGGCCGTGACGGCACCGCGGCCGCGATGACCAGCGGGTCGAGCCAGGAGGTGTGGTTCGCCACCACCAGGGCCCCCGGCCGCGGCGGAGGGCCGGCGACCTCGAGCCGCAGGCCGAGCGCCCGCAACATCAGACGGGCCCACGCCCCCGTGAGGCGCGCCCGTCGCGGGGCGTCGAGAGCCCGGCCCAGCAGGGCCAGCGGCACCCCCGCGAGCACCATGAGGACCGCCCCGGCGAACCGCGCCAGGCGCGCGACCCGGCCCGCGGCGGCGGCCGGAGGCCCGACGCAGGCGGCGGGCGTGCACGGCCCGGACGGCCGCCAGGGGTCGGCCTCGGCGACGGCAGGGCGGAGGGCTTCCCGGGCGGGCGGCGGGAGGACCGTGCTCATAGGAGCCGTCCCGCCGGGGACTCGCCGAGGAAGTAACGCAGGTAACGGTCGTTCACTCGGGCCATGGAGAGCAGCATGAAGAAGTCGGCCGTGCCGAACTCCCGGTCGTGCGCCGGAGCCCCGCACACCCACGCCCCCAGCCGCAGGTACCCGCGCAGCAACGCGGGCGGCACGAACCGGTCGGGCGGCACCGCGGCCAGGGAGGCCCGCCACGGCGTACGGGGCTTGACCCGGTGCTCCTCCGGCCCGAGCGGCACCCGCTCCACCACCGCCGCCGCCAGCGCGCCCCCGTCGTCGAGGGGCACCGAGCAGCAGCCGGCCAGCCATTGATGACCGCCGGACACCATGTAACGCGCGATCCCCGCCCACATCAGCGCCACCACGGTGCCGTCGCGATGATCGGGGTGCACGCAGGTGCGGCCGGCCTCCACCAGGCCCTTGCGCAGGGGCGCCAGGGCGGCGAGGTCGAACTCGCCGTCGGAGTAGAGCCGCTCGGCGCGCCCCGGGGGCAGCAGCCGGTACGTCCCGACGACCTCGGCGCCGTCGCGGACGAGGAGATGGTCGCAGTAGGCGTCGAACCGGTCGGCGTCGAGGCCGGAGACCGGGCTGTCGAGCCGGGCCCCCATCTCCTCGGCGAAGACCGCGTACCGCAGCCGTTGGGCGGCCTGCAGGTCGGCGGCGCTCATGGCCAGGCCGACCGTGTACCGACCGGTGTCAAGAGAGATCGTCATGGGCGCGTCCTTCCCTCGAGTCCTGAAGGGTCTCGCGCCTATGTCGACATGCCGACATGACGGGCGCGCCTCTCACCAGGGGCGTCCAGGCGTCATCGGGGTGAACCTCCCCTCGCCGCGAAATAGTGCCTCTTTCCGGGTTGCGCTGTCCCCGGCCGTGGCGCGCGGATAGATTGCGCTGTGGGGGCGTGCCAGGGGAAACCGCGATGGCGGGGGGTTCTCATGCGAAACGACGACGCCGGTGGAAGAAGCGGCGAGACCCGTGGCGGAAATGACGGCGCCCGTGGAAAAGGACACGAAGTCCGTGTCGCCAGAATCAGCGCCCGGGGCGCGATCACCTCGGCGGCGATCACGGGACTCGCGGCGGTCGTGGTGGCGGTGCTCGGAATCCGGTTCGCGCCGAGCAACGTCTCCCAGGCGATCGTGCCGAACGCGGCGGTGACCCGCCACGTGACCTCGACGGTCACCGTCACGGCGGCCGCACCGGCCGCCGACTCGACAGCGCGGGCGACGACGCCCGCGACCGGCGCCCCGCCGAACGGCGCCGCCCTCGCGCTGACGGCGGATCAGGCGGTGGCGCACCAGGATTGCACGCTGGTGAGCAGCGGCTCGAACGCCTGGTACGACCAGTCGGTCTCGCTCGACAACACCGACACCAAACTGCCCGCCATGACGTGCCGCATCAATTGGTCCGGCGCCGTCAGCGGGCATCTGGACTTTCTCGTCCCGGCGAGCGCGCACGAATTCTCCGCGCAGGTCGGCATCGACCGGGAATCCGCCAACACCACGGCCCAGGTGCGTTTCGACGTGCTGACCGTCGAAGGCACCAATGTGCATTCGGTGAACGCCGCCTATCAGAATCCGCAGCCGATCAAAGTGGCGGTCACCGGCGGCACCAGAATCCGGCTCAAGGTCACGCTGGTGAACAGCGCCGAGGAGATCAACTCGACCCATTTCGTCAGGGTCGCGTGGGCCGTGCCGGCCTTCGGGTGAGAAAAACCCGTTTCTCCGCCGCACCCCCTGTCACTACACTCTCGCCACGGACACCGAAGACGACACCGAAGACGAGGGAAGGGGGCCGGCCGTGCGCACCAGCACCGCTGCCGTCATCCCTCCGTCGCGCTTCGAGGTGATCCTGGTGTCTTCGCCGTCCCGGTGCCGGCCGCGCGGCCGTCACTGGACGACGCCCTGACGAAGACGACACGGGGCGAAATCGCGCTGACCTGTTCCACGAATCCCGAAAGGGTCATGGGCCGTGCGCGCTCAACTTTCCCACTCTCTGGCCGCCGTCCGTAACATCGGCATCCTCGCCCACGTCGACGCCGGCAAGACCACCGTCACCGAGCGGATGCTCTACCTGTCCGGCGCCACCTACAAGCGCGGCGAGGTGCACGACGGCACGACCGTCACCGACTTCGACTCCCAGGAGCGCGACCGCGGCATCACCATCTTCGCCGCCGCGGTGAGCTGCGACTGGGACGGGCACCGGATCAACCTCATCGACACCCCCGGCCACGTCGACTTCTCCGACGAGGTCGAGCGCTCGCTGCGGGTGCTCGACGGCGCGATCGCGGTGTTCGACGGCGTCGCCGGGGTCGAGCCGCAGAGCGAGTCCGTGTGGCGGCGGGCCGACCGGCACGGCGTCCCGCGCGTCGCCTTCGTCAACAAGCTGGACCGCCCGGGCGCCGACCTGGACGCCGCCGTCGAGTCGATCCGCCGGCGGCTGCACCCGGCGCCGCTGGTGGTGCAACTGCCGATCGGGCGCGAGGACGGCTTCACCGGTGTCGTCGACCTGCTCACGATGCGGGCCCTGGTCTGGGCCGGCACCGGTGTCGAGGAGCGGCCGGTGCCGGACGACCTGCTGGAGGAGGCGTGGCGGCGGCGCCGGCTCCTGGAGGAGGCGGTGGCCGAGCTGCACGCGGGCGCCTTGCAGGAGTTCTGCGAGCGACCGGCCGCTGGACCGACCTCAGGACCGGGCTCTGGGCCGGGCTCAGGACCGACCTCTGGGCCGGACTCTGGGCCGTCGATCTCCGGTGCGACGCTGGCCGCCGCGCTGCGCGACCTCACCCGTACCGGGGAGGGCGTGGTGGTGCTGTGCGGGTCGGCGTACCGCGATCGCGGGGTCGAACCGCTGCTGGACGCGGTCGTGCGGTACCTGCCGTCGCCGCTGGACGTGCCCGCCGTGCGCGGGCAGGACGGCGAGGCGCGGCCCGCCGACCCGGAGGCGCCGCTGGCGGCGCTGGTGTTCAAGGTGAGCTCGACGGCGACCGGGCGGCTGACGTACGTACGGGTGTACTCGGGAACGGCCAGGAAGGGGGACGTGGTGATGGACAGCGGCGCGGGACGCACCGAACGGATCGGCCGCATCCTGCGCGTCCAGGCCGACCGGCACACCGAGGTGGACCAGGCGGTGGCCGGGGACATCGTCGCGGTCGTGGGCCCGAAGGGCGCCCGCACCGGGACGACCCTGTGCGCGCCGCAGGCTCCGCTGCTGCTGGAGCCGCCGGGCGCGACCGATCCGGTGGTGTCGGTGGCCGTCGAGGCGCGCGCGGGCACCGACGGCGACCGGCTGGCGACGGCGCTGGCGCGGCTGGCCGAGGAGGATCCCTCGCTGGCCGTGCGCTCCGACGCCGAGACCGGGCAGACCGTGCTGTCGGGGATGGGCGAGCTGCACCTGGAGGTGGCGGTGGAGAAGCTGCGCCGCGACCACGGGCTGGCGGTCGCCGTCGGCCGGCCGCAGGTGGCCTGCCGGGAGACCGTGCAGCGCGGCGTGTCGGGGCTGCTGTACCGGCACGTCAAGCAGGACGGCGGCGCCGGGCAGTTCGCCCACGTGGTGCTCAACGTCGAGCCGCTGGAGGAGGGCTTCGCCTTCGCCTCCACGGTGACCGGCGGGCGGGTGCCCCGTGAGTACGTGCGCGCGGTCGAGGCCGGCTGCCGCGACGCGCTGTCCGACGGCCCGCTCGGCGGTCACCCAGTGACGGGCGTGCGGGTCACGCTGACCGACGGGGCCACGCATCCGAAGGACTCCTCGGACCTGGCGTTCCGCACGGCCGGCCGGCTCGCGCTGCGCGAGGCGCTGCGCTCGTGCGCGATGGTGCTGCTCGAGCCGGTGGTCGAGGTCACGGTCACCGTGCCCGGCGACATGGCCGGCGCGGTGCTGGGCGACCTGTCGGCCCGGCGCGGCCGCATCTCGGGCTCGGCGGCGCGGGCGGGCACGGTGGTGATCACCGCGGTCGTGCCGCTGGCCGAGGCGTTCGGGTACGCGACCCGTCTGCGCAGCCGCACCCAGGGCCGGGGCACGTTCACCACCCGGCCCGCCGGGTACGCCCCCGCGTGACACCCGCCTGATGGACGCCCCGCCCCTTGCGAAAGGGGCGGGGTTTTCCAGGTCAGGCGGCGGTGAAGGAGATCCACACGTCCGGCGGCGTGCCCGGCCGGTCCGGCACCGGCCGACGCTCCTCGATCCAGGCGTCGCCGGCGACCTCGGTGGCCACGCGCCGCCAGAAGGCCACGGCGGCGGCGTTGGCGTCCTGGAAGGCGATCGCCCACGGGCCCGGGTGCCGGGCGATCACCTCTCGGACCGCGCGCAGCCCGAGCCCGGAGCGGCGCGCGGCGCGTACGACGAAGAAGCTGTTGAGCACGCGGACCGGCTCGTCGAGGGCGCGGACGAACGCGAACCCGACGGGCCGGTCGCCGCTGGTCATCAGGTACGGCGCCCAGGCGGCGTCCTGGAAGGCCGACTCCAGCCGTTCGCTTCTGTACGTGGCGTCAGGGTTGGGGAGCTGCCCCTGGAACTCCGACATGTCATGACGGAACAGCAGCCAGAGCCGCTCCACGGCGGCCCGGTCGGCGGCGACGGCGGGGCGGACGAACAGTTGAGAGACAGTCATGAAAAAAGCCTCCCGGCACGGCGGCCGGGAGGCTGAAGAGTGATCACATCATAGCAGTGATCCGGTACGTCACGCCGGGTTCGGCCTGGAACGTCACGATATCGCCGTCCCGGTCGTGCGCGACCTGGCCGCCGCGCGGTCCCGCGACGCGGACGCCGCCGCGGAAGGCGTCGTTGCGGAGCCTCACCTCGCCGTCCGCGCCGGAGATCAGGACGGCCTCCGACAGCCGCCCCGAGGCCCAGGTCAGGTCGAGCGTGTGCGCGCCGCGGGCGCGCAGGCCCGTCACGCGGCCGTCCGCCCACGTGCCGGGCAGCGCCGGCAGCAGGTCGATGGTGCCGAGGTGGCTCTGCAGCAGCATCTCGGTCATGCCCGAGGTCGCGCCGAAGTTGCCGTCGATCTGGAACGGCGGGTGCGTGTCCCACAGGTTGGCCAGGGTGCTGGTCTGGAGCTGGTCGCGCAGCAGTTTGTGCGCGCGGTCGCCGTCGAGCAACCGCGCCCAGAAGTTGATCTTCCAGGCCTTGCTCCAGCCGGTGCCCTCGTCGGTCCGCGCCTCGAGCGAGACCTTGGCCGCCCGCGCCAGCTCCGGGGTCGTACGCGGCGAGATCTGCCGTCCGGGGTGCACGGAGAACAGGTGGGAGACGTGCCGGTGGGTCTCCGCCGGATCGTCGATGTCCTCCTTCCACTCCTGGAGCTGGCCCCACTTGCCGACCCGCAGGCCCGGGTCGAGCTGGGCCAGCACCTCGGCGGCGCGCGTGGCGTACGCGCCGTCGCCGACCAGCCCGGCGGCCTCGCGCAGG
The DNA here is from genome assembly GCF_040654715.1 of Nonomuraea sp. NPDC050643. Classification (NCBI taxonomy): domain Bacteria; kingdom Bacillati; phylum Actinomycetota; class Actinomycetes; order Streptosporangiales; family Streptosporangiaceae; genus Nonomuraea; species Nonomuraea sp. NPDC050643. The sequence goes on from NZ_JBFAIM010000072.1 coordinate 19,403, forward strand.
TCGGTGAACAGGTGCCAGAGGATCTGCTGGGACATCGCCGCGCCCGCCGTGGACGGGCCGATCTCGGGCGAGCGGCTGGGGATGGCGACGAGCCTGCCGTCGCGGGGATCGGTCCGCAGGAAGTCCAGCCAGAACTCGGCGGTCTCCTTCATCACCGGGTACGCGGTCCGCTTCAGGTAGCGCTCGTCCAGCGTGAAGCGGTAGTGGTCGTAGAGCTGCAGCGACAGCCAGGCGCCCGACTCGGGGAAGAAGTAGGCCGGATGGTCCCAGGCGCCGGTGTGGCCGAAGATGTTGGAGGCGTGGTGGGCGACCCAGCCGCGCGCCCCGTACATCTGCCGGGCGGTGACCCGGCCCGGTTCGCGCAGCCCGTCCACGTAGGCGTGCAGGGGCTGGGCCAGCTCCGCCAGGTTGGTCATCTCGGCGGGCCAGTAGTTCATCTGCAGGTTGATGTTCAGGTGGTAGTCGGCCTGCCAGGGCGGGGCCTCCAGGACGTTCCACACACCCTGGAGGTTGGCGGGCAGGGATCCGGGGCGGGAGGAGGCGATGAGCAGGTAGCGGCCGTACTGGTAGAAGAGCTGTTCGAGGGCCCGGTCGGCGGCCGGTGCGGCGGTCCTGCCGTAGTGGGCGAGCAGGTCGTCGGTCGGGATCGCGGGCAGTTCCCCGCCCAGGTCGAGGCGGACCCGGTCGAAGAGCGCGGCGTGGTCGGCCAGGTGCCCGGCGCGCAGCCGGGCGTGGCCTAGGGCCGCGGCGGCGTCCACCCGGGCGGTGAGCGCGGCGTGCGGGTCGGCGCCCTTGTACGCCGGATAGTCGGCGGCGTAGTCGGTGCCCGTGCCGAGGACGAGAAGCGCCGAGTCGGCGCCGGTCACGGTGACGGTGCCGTCGGCGTTGTCGGTCCGCCTCCCGCCCTGGCCGATGACCCGCACCTGGGCCTCGTACGCCATGCCGTTGCTGGTCAGGGCCCCCTTGACGGTGACCCGGCCGCCGCCGGCCGAGGCCGTGGCGGAGCGGTTGGCCGGCACGGCGATCCCCGCGGTGAAGCTCACACCGCCGGGCCGGTCGGCGGTGAGCCTGGCCACGATCACCCCGGCGGGCGCGGAGGCGAAGTACTCGCGGGCGTGGCGCACGCCCCCGGCCGTGAACGACACGGCGGCCACGCCGCGGGCGAGGTCGAGCTCCCTGCGGTAGCCGGTGGCCTCCCCGGACAGGCCGGGGAAGGTGAGGCGCAGGTCGCCGAAGCTCTGGTAGGCGCCGAACCTGCGGTGGCGCGGCGTGTCGGACTTGAGGCCGAGCGCGGCCAGGACGTCGTTGGGCGAGATGCCGCCCTCCTGCCAGATGCGCTGCCTGACCGCCTCCAGGGCGCCCGGCCGCGGGGCGTCCCAGTTGCCGTAGGTGTAGTCGGGGACGCCGGGCCCGCCGGTCCACAGGGTCTTGTCGTTGAACTGCAGCCGTTCGGCCCGCACGCCGCCGAACACGGTGGCGCCCATGGCCCCGTTGCCGATCGGCAGCGAGCGCGCCTCCCAGCCCGCGTTCGTGTCGGGGGCCGGCTCGTCGTACCACAGCGTGTACGGCCGCACCGCGCCTCCGCTCTCCGCGCCGGCGGCGGTCGTCGCCGGGGGTGTGGCCACGGCGATCGCCGCGCCGAGCAGCAGGACGATCGGCCCTGCCAGTAACCGTCTTCTCATCAAGATGCACCTATACATCGGAGGTGTTGGACGACAGGAGGTCGGAGGTCTAGCGGTCGCAGGTCGTGATCCGGGGACGCCATCGGCAGGCGACGGCCGCGTAGCCGCCCTCGGCGGGCACCGCCACCGTCAGCCGGCCGCGGGGGCCTTCGACGACGTGGCCCTCGCGTACCAGGCCGGTCTCGCCGTCGCGGACGACCTCGACCAGCCATCGGCCGCGCAGCATGCCCAGCGGGACGTCGAGCGTACGCGCCGCGCCCGCGATCCCGGCCCCGACGAACCACCGGTCGCCGCTCCTGCGGGCCAGCACCACGTGGTCGGCCGGGCGGCCGGACAGCAGGCGCGTCTCGTCCCATGCGGTGGGGACCTGTTCGAGGAAGCGCTCGGCCTGCGGCCTGGCCCGGTAGGACTCGACGGTGCCGGCCAGGTTCTGCAGGCCGGACTCGTAGGTCACCGCGAGGCCGAGCTCGTGCGCGTCGGAGGTGGGCCTTCCCGGGCGGTGGAAGGCCATCGGCGTGTAGTCCATGGAGCCCACGACGTTCCTGGTGAAGGGCAGGGTCGTCAGGTGCGCGGTGGTGAGCGTGCGCTTCTCGCCGCCGTGCACGCCCTCCATGGTCATCACGTGCGGCCAGGTGCGCTGGAGGCCCTTGGGGATCGTGGAGCCGTGGAAGTTGACCAGGAGCCGGTTGGCGGCGGTGGCGGGGAGGATCTCGTCGTACCAGCGCAGCCGCTCCTGCGACTCGGCGTCCATGAAGTCGATCTTTACCCCGCGCACCCCCCAGCGGCTCAGGGTGGGCAGCCAGAGGTCGCGCTCCTCGGGGGTGTCCAGGTCGCGGAAGTGGATCCAGACCAGGATCCCGACGCCCTTGCTCCGCCCGTGCTCGACGAGCCGCGGGATCCAGCTCGTGGCCGGCCACTGCGGGTCGGTGACGTCCCACTGGTCCTTGAGGAAGTACCAGCCGGCGTCCACCGCGACGTACGGCCAGCGGCGCTCGGCGGCGTAGTCCACGAACGCCCGCTGGGCCTCCAGGCTCTGCCCGGCCTCCCTGCCGCCCGCCAGCCAGGTCCACAGCACCTGGCCGGGCTCGATCCAGGAGGTGTCGCGGACTTCGGAGCCGGTGGCCAGGTCGTCCACCAGCGTGGAGGAGGTCACGGTGGCCAGGTCTCCGGCGATCATCACCCGCCAGGGGCTCCGCAGCGGCCCGGCCACCTCGACCCGCTCGTCCCACAGCCGCAGCGCGTACGTGGCCGAGCCCGCCTCGTGGGCCAGCCGCGGCCCGGAGTAACGCCCGTCCAGGTCCGACTCGGTGATCAGGACATGGCCGCCGCCGGTCTCGAACAGTGCGGGCACCATGAAGTCGGCCGCGGGCGCGGACCTGGCCGGATACGCGACGAACGGGTTCTCGTAGTCGCGGCGGTGCCGGGCGAGCCAGGCGGTGGCGTCCTGGGGCAGGGTGAAGGCGGACGTCTCGCGCAGGACGGCGCCGTGGTCGTCCGGCAGCCGGTAGCGGTAGGCCACGCCGTCCCGCGCGACCCTGACCACCACGTCGAGGCGGGCCCCGCCGGCGCCCGCGAAGGCGAACGTGGCCTCGCGCATGAGCGCCGACCTGGCCAGCCGCTTGCCGGCGGCGGTGGTGTAGCGCTCGGTCACCAGGCGGTCGCGCCGGTGCAGCAGACGCAGCCCCTGGGACAGGTCGGCCCGCTCGGTGACGATGCCGAGCGGGCCGGGCTCGAGGACGAAGGCGCCGTGGCGGGTCACGGCGAGGGTGAGGGTCCCCGTGCCGGGGTCGAGCGCGAGCTCCGCCGCCGGACCGCCGGGCAGGCCGGCGATCCGCCAGCCTCCCCGCGCGGCCTGCGCGGGGAGGGCGGGCAGAAGGCAGAGGGCCAGGAGGAGGGCGGCGCACAGACGTATCGGCGTGGCGATGGGCATGAGAGGCTCCTGCGGGCCACATACATCGGATGTGTTTCCGGATGGTAACCCGCGGATTTCCCTATGACCAGCGCTGTGATCGGATCAGTCAGGGCGTCACGGCGGCCTCCGACACCGAGGCCGACCAGTACAACGCCCTCGCCACCTGCGCGAACAGGCCCTTGGGGTGGTTGCGGAACATCGGCTCGGTGCCGAAGAGCACCACGGCCGCGCCCGCCTCGTCCCTGCCGCTCACCACGGCCGCCTGGCCCCGCGCCGCCTCCGGGCCGCCGGTGCCGTCCTCGTTGGGACGCCAGTGGCCGGAGACCAGAGGCCCGCCGGCCGCGTACGACTGCTCGGCCGTGACGCCCGCGCCGAGCCCGGTGAACCAGCGGGGCGAGTACACGAACGCGTGCTCGGGGGACCCGCTCGCCACGGGGCCGTCGCCGGTGACCGTGCGGACCACGCCGTTCGCGTCCGGGTTGCCGGCCACCGGGGTGACGGTGAGCAGGCCGGCGGCGGCGTTGAAGGCGGCGCCCGTGCCGCCGCGGCCGATCACGCCGCCCCTGGCGAGGAACGCGGTCAGCGCCGTCCTGGCCGCCGGGTTGAGCGCGGCGTGGCTGAGGCCGCTGGAGACGTACAGGACGTCGGTGGCGCTCCAGTCGAAGCCCGCGTTGAGCACGGCGGTCGAGACCGGGGTGACGGCGAAGCCCAGCTCGCGCAGCGTGAACAGCTCGTCGGCCGAGGCCGCGGCGGCGACGCGCACCGGCGCGAGCGGGACGCCCGTGGCCTGGCCCGCGAGGGTGAAGGCGACGCCGTAACGGTCGGCGGCCGTCCTGGCCGCCGCCCTGGCGGAGGAGGGGACGATCGCCGTGCCGCCGCTCCACGTCATCTCGACGCCCTGGGCCAGCAGCGCGTTCAGCGCCAGGACCTCCTTGGCGTCGCCCACCCTGAGTGCGAGCGGGCCGCGGCCCGGCGGGACCGAGCCGGTGGGCGCGGCGGCCTGGACCGGCTCGGTCGCGACGCTCACCGGGCCGGTGGCGGCCGACACGGTGGCGCCCCAGAGCAGACCGTGGCTCCAGCCGGAGATGTCGTACATGGTGCTCACCTTGGGTGAGATGTCGGCGCCCGGTTCCAGCATGACGTTGGCCAGGCCGCGTTTGGGCTGGCGCATGTCCACGACGTACGAGCCGGCCGGGTGGAAGGTGCCGCCCGCCCGGAAGGCGTGCTCGGCCCGCCCGACCCGGACGTCGTTCGCGACCAGGTGGTCGACCAGGCGCGCGGCGGCCGTGACCGAGCGTTGCCCGGCTCCGGCGGGGATGACGTACGCGCCGGGGTAGGTGGTGGTGTAGACGTCCTCGGGGCCGAAGCCGGGCACGATGCCGAGCGGGACGGCCTTCGACGGCTCACCCGCCGCGCCCCGCCGGAACACCTCGATCTGGTCGGCGATCAGCCGGTCGTGCCGTGCCTGGACGAATCCGTAGGTCGCCCGGATCGCGGCCGCGGCCACGTCGGTGTTGATCGCCGAGCGGCGGCGCAGCTCGGCGACGGGCAGGTTGGTGTAGTCGGCCCCGTTGACCCGCAGCGGGATCTCCACGGTGTGCGCGGCGACCGTGCCGTGGAAGGGCGCGTACTGCGGGGTGAAGATCGGCGGCCAGTCGTCCCAGCCCTCCGCGGAGTCGCGGAACGGGATCTGGACCGGCTCCACGCCGTCCTTCTCCGGGGTGTAGCCCAGGCCGTTGACCGCGGCCTCCATGCCGAGGCCGTTGGCGTAGGTGTTGGTGATGAACAGGTCGTACTCGTAGTTGGCGCCGTGCGGCGGCGTGGTCGGCTCGATGAGCGTGCCGTTGACGTAGCCGTGCAGGTCGAGCATGGCGACCGGCTGGGTGTCGATCATCACCTGGCGCATCGCCCGCACCTCGGGCTGGGAGGCGGTGACGAAGTCGCGGTTGAGGTCGAAGCCGGCGCCGTTCTGGCGGGTGCCGGCGATGCGGCCGTCGGGGTTGGCGGTGACGTTGAAGTACAGTCTGGTGCGCTTGAGCAGGGCGGCGACCGCCGGATCGGTGCTGGTCGCGAGGTGCTCGATGGTGCGCAGGGCGGCGTCGGTGCCCTCCCACTCGTTGCCGTGGATGTTGCCGTTGACGAAGATCGGCGCCTTGTAACGCCCGGCCAGGCCGCGGTCGTGGGCGGCGACGGCCGGCTCGTTCTCGATGCGGTCGCGCAGGCGGGCCTGCTCGCGTACCTCGGTGATGCTCTCGGGCGCGGTGACGGTGACGAGGTAGAGGTCGCGGCCCCCGTACGAGCTGCCGATGAGCTCGGCGCTCACCCGGTCGCTGCGCCCCTGCAGGTCGTTGAGCCGGGGCGCGATGCCGTGGTAGGGCACCAGCCCCAGCTTGATGGCGGCGTCGGCCGGGTTCTCCGGCGGCACCGGCAGCCGGGTGCGCCGGGGATAGCCGTACTCGGCGGACACCCCGGTGGTGGCGCGCGGGGCGCCGGCCCGGTCGGGCACACCCGACGCCACCTCATTGCGCTCGGGCCCGTTGCCGGAGTCGCGTACGGCCGGGGGCGGCGGCTCCGGCCGGGCGGCCTGCGCGGAGTGCGGGCTCACCAGGAGGGCGGCCGAGACGGCCCCGCCGAGGAGAGCGCCGAGGAGGGCGGTGGGTGTGCGCAAGACGGCCTCCAGCCGAAGTCGCGGATCGAGATGCCGGGGCGGCCGGGCGCGGGGCCCGGCCGCGAGGTTCACGGTGCCCGGTAGTCAGCCGCGATCCCGATCAGTGAGATCAGCCCGGAGGCGAACTCCAGCGCCTCCTGGTGCCCCTCGCTGAACGGCGGCTGGAAGCCCACGCCCTCCCACGCGCGTCTTTGGGGGTTCCACAGGTCGGCGCCGACCTCGAAGTCCCACCCGTAGACGCCGTAGTCGTACCAGAGCTCGTCGGCGGAGTTGCCGGCCGCCGAGTACAGCACGTCCGTCACGGGGCCGGTCTGCTGCGGCCAGATGACGGTGCCCCGCTCGGCGGTGATGGCCTGCTCGATGGTGCGGGCCGAGCGCAGGAAGTAGGCCAGTTCGAGCTGGCTCGGCCGGGGCAGCGTGATGCGGCCGTCGAGCTTGTACGCCCCGGGCGGCCACATGAAGTAGCCGCCGTAGCTGTGCACGTTCATGGCGAACCTGATGTTGCGGTGGTTCTGCGCCAGCCAGATGACGTTGCGGCTCTCGGGCTCGGAGTGCTCGCCGGGGCCGGCGTAGGTGCCGTTCTGGCAGTTGGCCGAGGCGCCGAAGTACCCGTCGGACAGTGATCCGACGGCGTAGTTGCGGTTGACGTCCACGCCCCACGTGTTGCGCAGCGCCGGGTCGGACTGCTGCGGCGGGCAGTGGTTGGTCATGTTCTTCCGCTGGGAGTTGAAGTCGTAGAAGCTGTAGTTCGCGCCGTCGGGGTTGACGGTCGGCACGATGAAGATGTCGGTGCGCTCCAGCAGCCGGCGCGTGGCCTGGTCGGTGGCGTGGTTGCGCAGCAGCCGCTCGGCCGCCTCGATGGTGACCAGCGGCGTCACCCATTCCCTGGCGTGCTCCTGGGCGTAGGCGAGCACTCCGGTGCGCGAGCCGTCGCGGTGCTCGCCGATCCGCAGGGCCAGGACCTGCGCGGGCTCGCGGGAGACGTCGGCGGGGGCGTTGAGGAAGTCGTCGAGCTGGGTGAGCGGCGCGGCCGCCATGATGCCGGCGCCCGCGTCGGTGCGGTAGGTGGTGGCCTTGACCGGTAGCCCGGCGGTGGCGTTGATCGCGGCGGCGACCTGGGCGGCCGTGCTGACGCGCGCGCCGGAGGCGCCGGTGGCCAGGCTCACGGTGATGAGCTTGCCGTTGAGGGTCACCCGCAGCGGGCTGTTCGGCGCGCCGGGGACGACCAGCTCGACGGCCAGGTCGTTGCCGCCCTCGGAGCCGTAGGCGTTGGAGGTGACCACGACGGCCGCCGCGGGCGGGGCGCCGATCAGGGCCTGGGCGTGCCGCCGGTAGCCGTTGGTCCTGTACGGCAGCGCGATGAGCTCGGTGAGCTTGGGGAAGCGCTGGTGCAGCGCCTTGATGCGCTCGTTGAGCTGCGCCGGCGGCATGTACTGGGTGATGAAGTCCTTCTGGTAGCCGGGCTCGGCGTGGTCGGGGGGCTCACCGTCCGGCCACTCCTTGACCAGCGCCTCGGCCCTGGCGCCGCCCGACGAGGTGACGGTGACCCGCTCCGGGCGGGCGTCGGCGGGGACCGGGGTGGAGAGCTGGTGACCCAGGTACGCGCCCGCGTCCACGTACGCGACCATCTGCGCCTGGCCGCCGCTGCCGCCCGTCCAGGTGACGGTGAGCGTGGAGGCCTGCGCCGCGCTGCTGGACGCCTCGACCGACAGGAAGTAGCCGTCGCGGGACTTCCACCAGACGGCCCGCTCGATGACCAGCCGGTCGCGCGCGGTGGTGGCCTGGGCCGTGCTCGGGGGCGGGCTCTGCGGGGCCAGGCTCGCGCCGAGCGGGCGCAGGGTCTCGAGCTGGCTCGGGGTGACGACGGCGTCGACCTGGATGCTGCCGTCGGGCTGGGGGCGTACGCGTTCGGTGAGGTCGGCGCCCGAGCCGACCAGCCGGTCGAGCGCGGCCCGGTCGGGCACGGAGAGCGTGACCAGTGAGGCCGGCTCCGGATCCGACGGCCCCGCCACCGCTGGAGCGGACGGTTGTCCGCCCAGGAATGTCGTGCCGACGATCAACGCGACGACCGCCGAAGCCCGTAAGCCACGCATGTGCCCTCCTGGATCATCTGTATGGGGCTCATTGAAAGCCGCCCGCGACCAACGGGCAAGACCCAGGAGCCCCTCAAGAGGCCGTCACGTGCGGCACCGCCTCGTACGTCGCCCAGTCGGCGCTGATCGCGCCCGCCGTCTTCAGCAGCAGCGGCAGGTGCTCCTCGGTCAGCTTCTCGAGCGAGGTCTCGGCGGCGTGGGCGTTGACGTTCACGGCCGCGATGACGTTGCCGAGCCCGTCGCGCAGCGGCGCCGCCACCGACCGGATGCCCAGGGCGAGCTGCTCGTCGGTGATCGCCCAGCCCTTGGCGCGCACCCCGCGCAGCACCGCCTCGCGCTCCTTGGGGTCCGGCCGCCAGCGCGGCTCGATGCCCGAGCGGCTCGGCTCGGCCAGGACCCGCTCCACCTCGGCCGGCGACAGCGCCGCCAGCAGCACCTTGCCCAGCGAGGTCTGCAGCGCGGGGAAGCGGGTGCCGATCTGCACCGACAGGGCCACGATCTTCGGCACGGCGACCCTGGCGACGTAGACGATGTCGGAGCCGTCGAGCTGGGCGATCGACGACGACTCGCGCGTCTGGGTGACCAGCCGCTCCAGGTGCGGCCTGGCCACCTCCCACAGGCCCATGGAGCGCACGTAGGACACGCCCAGCTCCAGCACCCGGGGGGTGAGCGCGAACCCGCCCCGCTCCGTCCTGGCGTAGCCGAGCTCCTGAAGGGTGAGCAGGATGCGGCGGGCCGTCGGGCGGGCCAGCCCGGCGGCGGCCGCCACCTCGGTCAGGGACATGACCGGGCGCCCCGGCTGGAAGGCCCTGATGACATCGAGGCCGCGGGCCAGCGCCTCGATGAAGTCAGGTCCGGTCTCACCACGTGCCATGAACGCCCTCACTTGCTCGGATCGGTTGATCCGACTTTAGACGGTCACCCGTCCGCACAGCGGCCCTCAGAGCCGGTGCGTGGCGTCGCTGCGGAAGTCCGTGTACGTGTACGGGTTGTCGAGGACCTTGGCCGTGGGGATGTCCGGGTTCATGCCCTTCTCCCAGGCCTCCTCCCCCATCTCGCCCCTCAGGTACTCGACGGTGCGCTCGGTCCCGGCGCGCGCGGCGGCCAGGTCGATGCCGACCAGCCGGTGCTCGTGCTTGACCACGCGCCCGTTCACCAGGACGGTGTGCACGTCGCCGCGCTGCGCCTGGAAGGCGACGTGGCCGAACGGGTTGAGCAGCGGGAACGACACCGGCGACGCGTCGTTCTTGATGAGCACCAGGTCGGCTTTCTTGCCGGGCTCGACCGTGCCGAGGTCGTCGCGGCCGATGGCCCTGGCGCCGCCCCTGGTCGCCCAGTCCACGACCTGGTCGGCGCGCAGCGCGCAGTGCGTGACCGTCTCGCCCTTGGCGTGCGCCTCGAGGTGCTCGCGCGAGCGGTCGGCGCCGAGGGTGGTGCGCATGGCCGAGAACAGGTCGCCGCTCCACCAGACGCTGGTGTCCATGGACAGCGAGACCGGGATGCCGTGGGCGCGGACGGCGTAGGTGGGAGGGTAGCCCTGGCCCGCGCTCTGCTCGCTCTCCGTGGAGACCGAGATGGAGCCGCCGGTGGCGGCGATGCGGTGGTAGGAGTCGGCCGACAGCGAGGCGGCGTGCACGTAGACCGTGCCCGGGGTCATGAAGCCGTGCTCGTACATGAGGCGGATGCTGTCGTCGCCGGTGGCGCCCCAGACGCCGGCGTGCGTGGTGACGGACACGCCGAGGTCGCGGGCCACCTCGAACGCGGGCTGCTCCGGGAAGGAGGGGTCGCCGACCACGTCGAAGGCCATCTGGAAGCCGAGCAGGTCGTTCCCGGTGATCCGCCTGCGGACGAAGTCGCGGAACTCCGGCGCGGTCGCCCACTCGGCGGGCCGCTGGTGGAGGTTGCCGTAGGCGAGCACGTAGCGGCCGGGCACCGACTGCAGCGCGTCGGCGGCGGCGTCGGCGTGGTCGGGGGTGCGCAGGCCGTGCGACCAGTCGACGACCGTGGTGACGCCGGCGTCCAGGGACTCGATCGCGGCGAGGGTGTTGCCCGCGTGCACGTCCTCGGGCCGGAACAGCTTGCCGTGCTCGAGGTAGAACCAGACGAAGTACTGGGTGAGCGTCCAGTCGGCGCCGTAGCCGCGCACCGCGGTCTGCCACATGTGCCGGTGGGTGTCGATCATGCCGGGCATGACGATGCCGCCGGAGGCGTCGATCTCGAGGGCGTCGTCCGGAGCCTCCAGGCCGGGGCCGACGGCGGCGATCCGGTCGCCGGTGACGAGGACGTCCGTGCCGGGCAGCACCCGCCTTCCGTCCATGGGTAACACGGTGCCGCCGCGCAGCACCACGGGGCGTCCGGCCTCGAACTCGTTCATGGCACGCTCCTCGATAACGAACAACCGTCCGCTGTACGGTCAAGGCCACTGTGATGAGCGGGCGGCGGACTGTCAAGATGGTTGACGGGCGAGCCTCGCAGTGCTGGGATCGCTTCAACGGACATGCGTCCGTCGAGCGGACGCGCGAAGGGAACCGGATGACTGACACCATGCCCGATGGGGCCGAGGGGCCGCTGTCCGGCGTGCTGGTGGCCGACTTCTCCAGGATCCTGGCCGGGCCGTACGCCACCATGCTGCTGGCCGACCTGGGCGCCGACGTCGTCAAGGTGGAGGGGCCCGGCGGGGACGACACCCGGTCGTGGACGCCGCCCGCGCGGGGCGAGGTGTCCACCTATTACCTGGGGGTCAACCGGGGCAAGCGGTCGATCGCGCTGGACCTGCGGGACGAGGCCGACGCCACGGTGGCCAGGGAGCTGGCCCGGCGGGCGGACGTGCTGGTGGAGAACTTCCGGCCGGGCGGGCTGGCCAAGTACGGGCTCGACTACGCCGCGGTCAGCGCCCGCAACCCCGGCGTCGTGTACGCCTCGATCAGCGGGTTCGGGTCGGGGGCCGGGGCGCGGGTGCCGGGCTACGACCTGATGGTGCAGGCCATGTCGGGGCTGATGAGCCTGACCGGGGAGCCGGACGGGCCGCCGTACCGGGCGGGGATCTCGGTGTTCGACGTGATGGCGGGCAACCACGCCGTCATCGGGGTGCTGGCCGCGCTGCGCCACCGTGACGCGACCGGGCGGGGGCAGCACGTCGAGGTGAACCTGCTGTCGTCGGCGCTGACCGGGCTGGTCAACCAGAGCTCGGCGTACGTGGCGGGGGGCGTGGTGCCGTACCGGATGGGGAACGCGCATCCGAGCGTGTTCCCGTACGAGCCGCTGCCGACCGCCGACCACGACCTGATCGTGGCCGCCGCCAACGACGGCCAGTTCCGCAGGCTGTGCGAGGTGCTGGGCATCCCCGAGGTGGCCGACGACCCGCGTTTCGCGCGCAACGCGGCGCGGACCGAGCACCGCGACGCGCTGCGCCCGATCCTCGTCGAACGGCTGGTCACGCGCCCGGCCGACGAATGGTTCGAGCTGCTGGTCGAGGCCGGGATCCCGAGCGGGCCGATCAACACCATCGACGGCGGGTTCGCGGTGGCGGAGCGGTTCGGGCTCGACCCGGTCGTGGTGGTGGGCGAGGGCGAGCGGGCCGTGCCGACGACGCGGCACCCGATCCGCTTCTCCGAGACGCCCGCCGGGTACGCCCTGCCGCCCCCCGGCCTGGACGAGCACGGCGCGGAGCTGCGCAAGTGGCTGGAGGGCGGGGCATGACCGAGTACCCGACCGCGCTCGGGGCCTCGTCGCCCACCTCGATCACCCTGCTGGGCCGCGACCTGGCCACGGACGTGATGGGCGAGGTGGGCTTCGGCGAGCTGGCGTTCTGGCTGGCCACGCAGCGGCGGCCGGCTCCCGGGGAGGTGCGGGTGTTCGAGGCGGTGCTGGCCGCGCTGGCCGACCACGGGTTCACGCCGACCGCGATCGTGACGCGGCTGACGTACCTGTCGGCGCCCGACTCCGTCCAGGGCGCGCTGGCCGCCGGGCTGCTCGGCGGCGGCTCCCGCTTCCTCGGCGTCACCGAGGACTGCGGCCGCTTCCTGCACGAGGTGGTCCGGGCGCACGACCCGCTGCCGTGCGACGACGCCGGATGGGACGCGCTCGCCCTGAAGACCGTGCGGGCGCGGCGCGAGACCGGGGGACTCATCCCCGGGCTCGGCCACCACGTGCACAAGGACGGCGACCCGCGCACGCCGCGGCTGTTCGAGATCGCGGCCGAGGAGGGGCTGTTCGGGCCGCACCTGTCGCTGTTCGCGGCCATCGGGCGGGTTCATCCCGACGTCCTGGGCCGCACGCTGCCCCTCAACGGGGCCGGGGCCTGCGGCGCGGCGCTGGCGGACCTGGGGCTGCCGCTGGAGCTGCTGCGCGGGTTCGCCCTGCTGGCCAGGACCGCCGGGCTGATCGGGCAGCTCGCCGAGGAGCTGCGGCGGCCGGTGGCCAACGAGATCTTCCTGTCGGTGGACCTGAACAACCGGTCCATCCCGCCCGAGCCGTTCCCCGATGGAGGTTCGCATGGCTGAGCTCGTCGCGGTCATCGCATCCACCCACCACCCCTTCTACCACCGCGCCAGCACCGCCACCGGTGCGGACCGCCCGCCGTTCGCCGACGAGTGGGTCCGCAAGGTGGAGGCGTTCAGGGAGACCCTGACCAGGGCGCGGCCCGACGTGCTCGTCATGGTCGGCTCCGACCACTTCCACCAGCTCTGGCTGGACAACATGCCGCAGTTCCTGGTCGGCAAGGCGCCCTTCTACGACGCGAACTTCTACAACGAGGAGCGCGAGTTCGGCCTGCCGCGCATGCTGTTCAAGGGGCAGGAGGACCTGTCGTCGTACATCCTGCGCGAGGGCCTGGACGCCGGGTTCGACCTGGCCTTCTCCAACGAGCTGCGGATCGACCACTCGATCACGTGCCCGATCATCACCCTGCGCCCGCAGAACGACCTGCCGATCGTGCCCGTCTACACCAACATCTTCGCCCCGCCCCTCCCCCGGCCGAAGCGGTTCGTGCAGCTCGGGCGGACCATCAGGGAGCTGGTGGAGTCGTGGCCCTCCACGCAGCGGGTCGCGGTCATCGGCACCGGGCACCTGTCGCTCGAGCTCGGCGGGCCGCGCCAGTTCGGGCCGCACGGCCCCGACCCGGAGTTCGACCGCAAGGCCGTGGAGTGGATCTCCTCGGGCGACCTCGAGGGCTGCCTGGCGGAGGTGACCCTGGACAGCCTGCACCTGCCCGGTAACGCGACCCACGGGTTCATGGACTTCATGCTGATGATGGGGGTCGCGGGCGAGGGCCGCAAGGCCGACTACGTGGACACCTACGACCTGTTCCACACCATGGAGGCGTACTTCACCTGGTATCCGAACGGAGACGGGCGATCGTGAGCAAATACCTGCTGAACAAGTTCCTGTTCACCGTCGACCGCGACCCGGAGCTGGTCGAACGCTACCGCTCGGAGCCGCGGGCCACGGTGGAGTGGTGGGAGTCCGAGTACGCCAACCGCATCCTCGGGTGCCATTCCGGCGAGTCGTCGACGTGGCTGCGGTTCGACGACGCCGAGCGGGAGGCGCTGGCCGGCCATGACTATCCGCGGCTGTTCGAGCTGGGGGCGCATCCGTTCCTCACGCTGACGCTGTTCATCGCGATGTTCGAACGGGATCATCCGCCGCTGGGGTTCCAGCTCGAGTACGCGGGGCGGCTGGCGCACATGCGGCTGCCATATCCGGACATCGCCACATGATGGGCCTCCCTCCCACCCCCGGCCACCAGATCGGGCCCCATCCGCGCACACCCCATCCGCGCACATCCTGTCTGCGCACGCCCCGTCTGCGCACATCCTGTCCGCGCACTCCCCATCCGCGTGCACCCCGGAACGGGCCCTGCCAGCGCCCGGTTCGCGGCGGGACCCGTCGGCGCCCGGCCCGGAACGGTGCCTGCACCCGCGCGGCCCTGGGCGGGACGTGCCCCCGCGCGGCCCTGGGCGGGACGTGCCCTGACGCGGCCCTGAGCGGGGTGTGTCCTCGCGCGGCCCTGGGCGGGGTGTGTTGATGCGGGCGGTCCTGGTGGAAAGCTGTGACCGGCCGCCCGTCGTGGCCGACCGCCCTGTGCCCTCACCTGGCTCCTCCGGCTCCTCCGGCTCCTCGCTCTCACCCGGTTCCGGATGGGTGGCCGTGCAGGTCGTCGCCGCGCCGATCACCCCGCTGGACCTGCTGTGCGCGGGCGGCACGTCGTACTTCGGCCGGCCCGCCGTCCCGTACGTGCCCGGCGTCCAGGGGGTCGGCATGGTCGGCGGGCGGCCGGTGTGGTTCCCGACCTCGGCCGGGATGGCGCCGGGTGACGGGAGCATGGCCGAGGTGGCGCCGGCCAGAGCGGAGGACCTGGTGGAGCTGCCCGCCGGTGCCGACCCGTTCGCCGTGGCCGCGCTGGGGCTGTCGGCCGTGGCCGCGTACATGGCGCTGACCTGGCGCGGAGGGCTGCGCGCCGGCGAGCAGGTGCTGGTGCTGGGCGGGGGTGGCGTGGTGGGCCAGGCGGCCATCCAGCTCGCCCGCCTGGCCGGGGCCCGCCGGGTGGTGGCGGCCGCCCGCTCAGCCGAGGGCCTGGAACGGGCCCGGCAGGCAGGCGCGGACGCCGTCGTGGCCCTGAACGTCCCGGAGCCCGGGGACCACGGTCGCGCAAACCCCTCGCTGGACCCCACCGCGACGACCCGTCCGGCTAAGACGACAGGGCGCGTTGAAACGACCGGCCTTGCCGAGACGACCAGCACCGCCAAAACGACCGGCCGCGCCGCGATCAGACCCGCCAAAGCGGCCGACCCAACTGAGTCGACCGGCTCCGCTGAGTCGACCGGCTCCGCTGAGTCGACCAGCCCCGTTGAGGCGATCAGCCGCGCCAAGGCGGCCGGTCTCGCCAAGGGGACCGGTTTCGCACAGGTGGCGGGTGCCGACGGGGTGACCGGTCTCGTACGGGTGGCGGGTGCCGATGAGGTGGCGGAGCTCGCGGCGCGGCTGGCCGGCGTCTGTGACGGTCCGGTGGATCTGGTGCTCGACCCGCTCTACGGCGTCCCGGCCGCCGCTGCCGCCCGTACCCTGCGCAAGGGCGGCCGCCTGGTCAACCTCGGCGGGTCGGCCTCGGAGACCTGCCCGCTCGACTCCTCGACGCTGCGCAGCCGATCTCTCCGGGTGCTCGGATACACCAACAACGAGCTCACCCGGGAGCAGCGGGCCGAGGCCATCGCGTACATCGCGCACCAGTCGGCGGCCGGACGGCTGACGGTCGCACACGAGGTGGTAGCGCTCGAGGACGCCGCCGCAGCCTGGCAGCGCCAGACCGCAGGCACCACCACCGGCCGCATCGTCCTGCGCACCGGCTGACCGGCGGGCGGCTCAGGCGAGCTGGGCCACACCCGAGCGCGGCGACGACAGCACCGGCACGCCCCCGGGCTCCTCACCGTGATCCTGGCCATCGACGCCTGCGCCACCACCACGTCCACCTTCCCCGCCGGCTCCCGGAACCCTTGGAGCACGAGGGCGTCATGACGGGCCGGATCACCCGCGCGCAGCGCCTCGAACGCGCCGTCGCACAGGTGCGGCACGACCTCCCGCGCCACCTCGCGCCGGTCCGCCGCCCGCCGCACGGCTCTCGTCGTGGGGCCGAGCGTCGTGCCCAGGGTCGCCGGCACGCCGATCCAGCCGGCATGCGTCCGCTCGGCAGGACGGGTACGTCGTCCAGCGAGCCGCCCGCCTGACCGGCGACGAGGGCGGCACCGGCGCAGACGGCGTCATCGGCCCGCATCACCTCGACGGGGACGGGCGACAGCGCCGCCTTGACCCGCATCCAGAGCGGGACCCGCACCTGGCCGCCGAAGACCGCGAGCCGGGCGGTGCGCCGGTCGGGCGCGGGCGGCATCCGACCCCGCAGGTACGGCTTCACCACGATCCCGGTCGGGCAACCGCATGTTGTCACTATAAATCCAAATGATGGCGGAAAAACGCCAACTTATGGTCCATCATGGTCATATGAGCGAGTCGAGCCTCCGCTACTCCTCGGCCCCGGACCGCCGCGAGGCGATCCTGCGCCTGATCGAGCGGGACGGCTACGTCGCCGCCACCGACCTGGTCACCGAGCTCGGCGTCTCCCCCAACACCATCCGCCGCGACCTCCGCAGGCTGGCCGGCGACCGGCTGATCCGGGCGGTGCGCGGCGGCGCCACGGCCGCGGACTCCCCCGCCCTGCCCTTCGCCGACCGCTCCGCCCAGGCCACCGACGCCAAGCACGCCATCGCCGCGGCGGCCGTACGGCACGTCGAGCCGGGCACCACGGTCGCGCTCGACTCGGGCACCACCACGCTGGAGATCGCCCGGCTCCTGCCCGCCGACGCCGGCCTCACGGTGGTCACCCATTCGCTGCCCGCCATCGCCGTCCTCGCCCCGAGGCCGGACGTCACACTCATCGGCATCGGCGGCCAGTACGGCCGCGACACCCGCTCCTTCGGCGGCCCCGAGACCCTGGCGGCCCTGGAGCACCTCGGCGTGCGCACCCTGTTCCTGGCCGCCACCGCGCTCGACGGCTCCGGGGTGTACGGCGCCACCCCGTACGAGGCCGAGACCAAGCGCCGCCTCATCGCCATCGCCCGCCGCACGATCGTGGTGGGCGACGCCCGCAAGTTCGCCCTGAGCGCCCCCATCCGCGTGTGCGGCTGGGACGCGGCCGAGCGCCTGGTCACCGACGCCGTGCCGGCCGGGTTCCAGGAGGTCCGCGTGGAGTGCGCCGCATAAGGGCCATTCGCCCGGCGATCGCCTTTTCCTTTTACTCGGCCAATTACGGCGGGCTGCCATTTTCCATGCAGGGAAATCGCCCGGTAACAGGCTCTTGACAAACCTCACAGATGACCAATACTCTCCCACCTAAAATTATATCGATTTAATCAGCGGAGCTCGTGACCATGAGACCCCCCAGCAGCATCCGCCGCGCGCTCACCACGGGCTTGACCGCCCTGCTCTGCCTGCCCCTGGCGGCGGTCCCGGCGGCCCCCGCCGCCGCCGGCGACACGGGCCGCCCCGGCGCGGGCATCCGGCTCGAGCACCTCGACCGCGGCCTGGTGGCGGTTCCCGCCAGCGAGGGCGTGTTCCTGAGCTGGCGACTGCTCGGCGACGAGGTGACCGGGCACGGCGACTCCGGCATGACGGGCGCCGACTTCCGCGTCTACCGCGACGGCCGCGCCATCGCGACGGTCACCAACAGCACCAACTACCGCGACCCCGCCGGCACCGCCACGTCCCAGTACCGGGTGGCCCCGATCGTCAAGGGACGCGAAGGTCAGCGCAGCGCCCCGGCCACGCCTTGGGTTAAATCGTTTTACGACCTACCGCTCAAGAAACCGGCCGACGGCGTGACCCCGATGGGCGAGGCGTACACCTACTCGGCCAACGACCTGAGCGTGGGCGACGTGGACGGCGACGGCCAGTACGAGTACGTGGTCAAGTGGGACCCGTCCAACTCCAAGGACGTCTCCCAGCGCGGCTACACCGGCAACACCTACGTGGACACCTACGAGCTGGACGGCACGTTGCGCTGGCGGCTCGACCTGGGCGTGAACATCCGCTCCGGCGCCCACTACACGCAGTTCCTGGTCTACGACTTCGACGGCGACGGCCGTTCGGAGATGATGCTCAAGACCGCCCCCGGCACGAAGATCATCCGCTATGGCCCCCGGGGCGACGTCGTCTCCGAGCGTTTCATCACGATGCCGCAGAAAGACGTCAAGGCCGGATACGCGCACACCGACGACTATCGAAAGAGCGCCGCCGATTATTTCGACTACGTGGTGCAAATGTTCGCGAAATGGCATGAGCACCCGGAGGTCGTCGCGGGCCGCTGGCCGGCGACCCTGGAAGCGGCGTTCGGCATCGCGCCGCGGCACCGGTACCCGCTCTCCCACGAGGCCGCGGTAGACCTGGCCACCTACTTCGTCGACGTCTACGCGCCGGGCCGCAGCGGCAACAACCGGCTGCGCGAGTTCAACGGCTTCGTCATCACCGGCCCCGAATACCTGTCGGTCCTCGAGGGCGCCACCGGCAAGGAGCTGCAGACGATCCCGTACAAGCCCGGCCGCGGCGACGACGGGCTGATGTGGGGCGACTACGCGATGGCCAGGATCGAGCCGGGCAACCGGGTGGACCGGTTCCTGTCGTCGGTCGCCTACCTCGACGGCCGCCGCCCGTCGGCGATCTTCGCCCGCGGCTACTACACGCGCACGACGCTGGTGGCCTACGACTGGGACGGCAGGCGGCTCAAGCAGGTCTGGTACGTCGACAGCGGCCACGCGCCGATGGCCAACCCGTTCAACGCGAGCCCGCACGGCGTGGACGGCGGGGACCCCGCGTACGCCGCCCTGACCACCCAGGGCTTCCACTCGATGAGCGTGGCCGACGTGGACGCCGACGGCCGGCAGGAGATCGTGTACGGCTCCGCCACCATCGACGACGACGGCGACCTGCTCTACTCCTCCTTCGCCGAGGGCCCGCCCCAGAGCAACGTGCCGGGCCAGAACGTCCGCCTCGGCCACGGTGACGCCATGCACGTCGGCGACTTCGACCCCGACCGCCCCGGCCTGGAGATCTGGACGGTGCACGAGGGCGGCCCGTGGGCGCCGTACGGGTGGGCGCTGCGTGAGGCGGCCACCGGCAAGGTGATCCACGGCGGCTACAGCGGCGTCGACACCGGACGCGGCATGGTCGGCGACATCGACCCGGCCGTCCGCGGCGTGGAGTCGTGGTCGTCGATGCCGCCCAACCAGGCGATCGAGGCCGGGCTGTGGTCGGCTCGCGGCGCGTACCTGGGCCGCAACGCCCCCGGCACGAACATGAGCATCCGCTGGGCCGCCGACATGACCACCCAGCTCGTCAACGGCACCGCCACGACCGTCCTGCAGACGCCGACCATCGACGACTACAGGCGCGGCACGGTGCTGACCGCCGAGGGCACGCTGACGAACAACTGGACGAAGGGCAACCCCGGGCTGGTGGCCGACGTGTTCGGTGACTGGCGGGAGGAGATGCTGACCCGCACGACCGACAGCGGGGCCATCCGGATCTTCCTGAGCACGGAGGTGACCGGCCGGAAGCTGTACACCCTCATGCACGACCCGCAGTATCGCGTGGAGGTGGCCCGGCAGCAGACGGCCTACAACCAGCCGGCGTACCCGAGCTTCTACTTCGGCTCGGACATCGACTGGTCGAAGGTGCCCGTGCCCGGCGGGAACTAGCCGGTCGACTCGCGCGCCACGACCGAGAAGCGGCTGATGAACTCCTGGGCGACCTGCCTGTTCTTCTTGCCCTTCTCGGTCAGGCGGCGGGCCAGCAGGTCGACGGCGGTGTCGGCCATGAGCGTGTGGTCGGGGTCGATCGTCGACAGGGACGGCACCGAGTAGGCCCCCTCCGCGATGTTGTCGAACCCGATCACCTTCACCCGCCCCGGCACCGCCACCCCGCGATCGGCCAGCCCGCGCAGGGCGCCGATCGCCACGGTGTCGGTCACGCAGAAGATCCCGTCGAAGTCGAGGCCCGAGTCGGCCACCCGACGCGCGGCGGCGGCCCCCGACTCCATCGTGAACGCGTCGATGGGCGCCACCAGCGCGGGGTCGAAGGCGAGGCCCGCGGCGTCGAGGGCCTCGCGGTAACCGGTGTAGCGCAGGCTGGAGACGTCGACCTCGTCGCCCCGGACACCGCCGTCGATGAGCACGACGCGGCGGCAGCCCCGCTCGATGAGGTGCGCGGTCGCGGCGCGGGCGCCCTCGACGTTGGGCATCGCGACGTGGTCGACGGGCCCGTCGAAGATCCGCTCCCCCAGGATCACGACCGGGTGGTCGACCTTGAGCAGCTCGGTGTCGGCGGGCCCGAGCCCGACCGTGCTGAGGATGAGCCCGTCGTAGAGCCGGTTGCGCGACAGCGCGAGGGCGTCGAGCTCGCCCTCGCGTGAGGCGCCGGTCTGCTCGATCGCCACCTTGAGGCCGCGCCGCTCCGCCGCGGTGATGATCGCGGCGGCGAGCTGGCCGTAGTAGGGCCGGTCGATCTCGGCGACGGCGAGCCCGATCGTGCCGGTCCGGCCGGTGCGCAGGTTGCGCGCGGCCACGTTGACCCGGTAGTCGAGCTCGGCGATGGCCCGCAGCACGCGCTCGCGCGTCTCGTTCTTGACGTGGGGATGGTCGTTGATGACGTGGGACACGGTCATCGGCGAGACCCCGGCGGCCTTCGCCACGTCCTGTATCGTCACCACCTCAGCATCTTTTCACGGCGGTGGCTTTCTCCCGGCCTCATCCCTTGACGCCGCCCTGCAGGAGCCCGTTGACGATGTGGCGCTGCATCGCGACGAAGAAGACCACGACGGGGATCAGCACGATCACGCTGAGCGTGAGGAAGGCCGGCCAGTCCACCCCGAACTGCCCGACCGCCTTGTAGACCTGCAGCACCAGGGTCTGCTTCTCGGGCGAGCTGATGAACACGTTGGGCGTGATGAAGTCGTTCCAGATCCACATGGTCTGGAACACGCCGACCGTGATGAGGATGGGCCGGATCAGCGGCAGCACGATCCGCCAGTAGATCTGCCACGGTCCGGCGCCGTCGATGCGGGCCGCCTCGAAGATCGAGATCGGCAGCGAGCGCAGGTAGCCCTGGATGAGGAAGTAGCAGAAGATCGAGCCGGCCGCGTACAACAGGATGAGCCCTTCGAGGCTGTCCACCAGCCGCAGCGCCACCAGGATCCGGTAGACCGGGATCAGTGTGGCCTGGCCGGGCACCAGGAACGCGATGACGAGCAGCACGCCGATGAGCCGGTTGAGCAGGGTCCTGCGCAGCAGCATCGCGTAGGCGGCCATCGAGCCGACGACCAGCATGATCACGATCGACAGGACGGTGACGTAGAGCGTGTTGAGGAACGACTGCGCGATCGGCGTGCTGTCGAAGACGCGGGCGTAGTTGTCGAGATAGAGGGCCGACGGCGGGGCGAGCGGCGCGGCGGCCGTCTCCGCCTGGGTCTTGAAGGTGTTGACGACGATGTAGTAGAACGGCACGCCGACCACGGCCGCGGCCAGGATCATGGCGCAGCTCAGCAGGACGGACGGGCGGCGTCTCGCGGTCATGACAGCCGCCCTTCGACCCGGCGCGACAGGACGAGCTGCACGGCCACGATCGCGCCCACCACCAGCATGAACACCACCGCGAGCGCCGACGCCTGGCCGAACTTGGCCTGCGCGATGCCGCTCTGGATGATCGACTGGGTGATGGTGAACGTGGCGTACCCGGGGCCGCCCTTGGTGAGGGTGTAGGGCAGGTCGTAGACCTTCAGCCCGCCGGTCATCAGCAGCAGCGAGCTGATCGTGACGGCCGGCGCGAGCAGCGGCAGCGTGATCGAGAAGAACGACTGGCGCCGGGTGGCGCCGTCCACCCGCGCGGCCTCGTAGTAGTCGCCGGGGATGGACTGCAGGTACGCCAGGTAGAGGATGGCGTGCCAGCCGGTGGACGACCAGACGGCCACCACGATGACCGAGAGCCGCGCGAGCGTGCCGTCGGACAGCCACGGGACCGGCCCAAGGTCGCCGAGCAGGCTGTTGATGGCGCCGGACCCGAGCGGGGACAGGATGAACCCCCACACCAGGCCGAGGATCGCGATGCTGGGGACGGCGGGGAAGAAGAACACCGCGCGTACGACGTTCCGGCCGAAGAAGCGCCGGTTGAGCAGCACGGCGAGCGGGATCGCCAGGATCGTGATGATCACCGTCGTGCCGATCGCGTACAGCAGCGTGAACCCGAGCCCGGCCAGCATGGCCGGGTCGGTGAAGATCCGCCGGTAGTTCTCCAGCCCCACGAACCGCACGTCGGGCGAGTAGCCGTTGAAGTCGGTGACGCTGTAGTAGAGCGACTGCGCCAGCGGGATCGCGAACAGCACGGCGAAGACCACCGTGATCGGGATCAGGAACGCCTGCAGGCGCAGCGCTTCGAGCCGCACCCTCGATCCCCGGTCAGCCACCGGCGGACTTCAGCCGGTCGTCGAGCGCCGCGGCGACGGCGGCGGGCTGGGCCTGGCCCTGGACCAGGAGCTGGATCTGGGCGACGGCCTCGGTGTTGAGCGCGTCCTGGTTGCGTTCCCAGGCGATCTGCGGCAGGTAGAACCGGCCCTCCTCCAGGGCCGCGAAGTTGGGCTCCAGCACCGGGTCGAGCTGCGGCTTGACGTCGGAGGTGGTGGTCATGGCCGCGGTCTGCCTGTTGTAGAGGGTGACGGCGTCCTTGCTCGACAGGTACGTCAGGAACGCCTCGGCCTCCTTGGGGTGCTCGGTCTTGGCGTTGATCGCGTACCCGGGTGAGGCGGCGCCGGCCCAGAACGGCTTTCCGTCCGGGGTGGGCACGCCGGCGAACGTCATCTTGAGGTTCGGCGCCTTCTGCTTCAGGTTGGGGACGTCCCACGGGCCGGCGGCGATCATGGCGACGCGGCCGCCCGCGAACTCGTCCACGATCTGCGCGCCGGTCAGCCCGACGACGTCCTTGCTCATCGCGCCGCTGGTGAAGAGCTTGTTCCAGGTCGTCAGCGGGCCGTTCCACAGCTCGCCGAACGTCGCGCCGCCGGCGAAGATCCGGGCGTCCACGTCGCCGCCCTTGGCCGCGTTCTCGTGGCCGACGAGGGCGGCGAGGGTGAGCGGCATGGCGGTCGCCGTGTCGTAGAACGGGGTGACGCCGGACGCCTTGAGCTTCTGGCACAGCGCGATGAAGGCGTCCCACGTGGTGGGGAACTCGGTGACGCCGGCCTTGGCGAGCAGGTCGTCGTTGTAGAGGATGCCGCCGGCCCAGGACGACAGCGACATGCCGTACGTCTTGCCGTCCTTGGCGTAGGTGGCGCTGTTGAACGTGGAGACGTTCGCCATGAACGGCTTGCCGGTCAGGTCTTTGACGAACCTGCCCTCGATGAGGTTCGTCTTGTTCTCGGCGGCGATCAGGAACACGTCGGCGCCGGTGCCGGAGCCGAGCCGGGTCTGCAGGGTGGAGATGTACTCGGCGACGGGCGGGGCGTTGGAGAACTCGATCTCGACGGCCGGGTGCTGCTTCTCGAACGCGTCGATCAGCGGCTTCATCGTGGTCTCGTTGTCCCAGGAGAAGAAGCCGAGCGTGGTCTTGCCGCCACCGCCTCCCGACCCGCATCCGGTGAGGCCGGCCAGGGCGACGGCCGCCGCCGCCAGTATCGCGCTCGATCTCTTCCGGGCAAGGGACAGGCGGGGAGGGGACAGGCGGAAAAGGGACATCGCTCACCTCTTCATGCTTGTATCGATACAGTTTTTTATCGATACAAATCACGCCGTGTCAAGGACGCGTTACCGGGCCCGCACCCGGCAGGAGCGGGCCGGTGAGCGGCTCGTCGCGGTCGCAGCGCAGGTCGCCGTCCCGCACGCGCAGCCGGGCCACCTGGACCGACGACCGCCGATCGCCGTCCGGATGGGTGAAGTAGCAGATCAGCGCCTCCTCCTCCCCCGTGACGACGACGTCCGCGTGGTGGCCGTACCCGCCGTCGTCGCGGCGTCCGCCGGGCCGGTCGAGGATGAGGCCGCGGGGCCGCCAGGTGTCGAGGTCGTCGGAGACGAGCACGCGCTGGCCGTGCCATTCGTCCACGATCATCCAGTGCCGGCCGCCGAGGGTGAACACGTTCGGCCCCTCGTGCGCGGAGATCGTCACCGCCGGGCCGCGGACCCGCCAGTGGCGCAGGTCGTCGCTGTCGGCGGCCCAGGTGTGGGAGCCGTGGGCCTCGTCCTTGTACCAGAGGCGGTGCCCGCCGCCCGGCAGCGCGGCCACGCAGGCGTCGATGACGCGCGAGGAGGACAGGCCGAGGGTGGAGCGGAACGTCCAGCGGATCAGGTCGGGGCTGGTGTAGTGGCGGATGTGGCGGTCGTGGGGCGCCCAGGCGTCGGGGACGCCCCGGATGACGCTGACGTACATGTGGTACGTGACCCCGTCGTCGACGATCTCCGGCGCCCAGTACGTGTGCCGGCCCCATTCGGTGTCCAGCCCTTCGATCACCCCCCGGTACAGCCAGGTGCCGCCACCGTCGGTCGAGGAGGCCACGCCGAGGTCGGTGCCGTGCACCCAGCTCACGTCCTCCCTGGCGGGGGCGGTGGCGCGGCGGGCGGTGTAGACGAGCCACCAGGCGCGCTCGGCCCGGTTCCAGATCAGGGTGGGGTCGGTGGCGCCGTCGTACATGGGGTCGCGGTAGGGCTGGGGGATCATCGGGACCTTTCGCGTCGATCGATTTGTAACGATACAGGCGACAGGCGAAAAGAGGGCGCCCCCCGCGACGGGGGCGCCCTCCTCCAGCGGCCGGCCGGTTACTTCTTGACCGACACCGGCTGGATCATGGACCTGCCGTCCTTCTCCGACCAGGCGCCGGTGGAGAAGGCGACCGGGTAGCTCTTCTTGCCGACGCCGTCGCCCCACTTGGTGATGACGTAGTCGACCTTGATGTGGCCCTCGCCGCCGGCGCCGTCCACACCCAGGGTGTCGGGGTTGAAGCGGCCACCGGTCAACTCGGCAAAGGTCTTGGCGTCCAGGTCCAGCATCACGCCACGGCTGGAGGGGTCGCCGGGACCACGGTCACCCACGAAGAACGGCATCTTCTTGCCCTTGTAGACAACGTAGCCCTCGGTCATGAGCGGCCAGCTCGGGCTGGCGACCAGGCCCTTCTGCATGGGCTTGCCGGCGGCCGGCAGGCCGGTGTCACCGGCGCGCCCGGAGGAGTCGTCCCAGAAGTAGGACGCCTTGGTCGAGCCCTGGAGCAGCGCCTGCGTGGAGTGCGCCGTGGCCGGGCGGTCGGTCCGGCCCTTGTCGGCCTGGGGGGTGTTGGCGTGCGCCACGGCCGACCCCATGGTCAGGGCCGTCGCGGCGGACGCGGCGAGCATGGCGAACTTACGCAAACGAGCAGACATAAATCTCTCAGGTCCTTTGTTATAGGGACATGGCAACTTGGCGCTCGCTTAGCAAGACGTAGCCGGGCAGCACGCCATACGGACGCTACG
This sequence comes from Nonomuraea sp. NPDC050643, assembly GCF_040654715.1. Lineage (NCBI taxonomy): Bacteria > Bacillati > Actinomycetota > Actinomycetes > Streptosporangiales > Streptosporangiaceae > Nonomuraea > Nonomuraea sp. NPDC050643. The sequence continues at coordinate 44,782 of NZ_JBFAIM010000072.1, forward strand.
TGGAGCGCGAAGGAATCCACGGAAACGGGATTCGGGATCCGGCGCGACCCCCGCCTTACCCAGGCAAGACGCAGGTCATTCGCCGTTAACAGTCACAACATTACCCCCCAAACCGGACAAAGGCAAACGAATCCCCATAAAACGGGCATAGATCTACCTTCCTCGGTAAAGCGTCAGTGCAGATCATCAGTGCAGATCATCAGGGCAGATCATCAGTGCAGATCGGACCGTACGACGCGCGCCACCCCGGTCGCCATGGGGATGACCACCCACACCAGCACCGACGTGACCAGCCGCGCGACGCCGTCACCGGTCAGCTCACCGCTCATGAGCACGCCCGTCGTGCGGTTGAGGTCGAGCCACTCCGCCACGGCCTGCCCGCCGTCGCCGGCCGCGGCCACGAAACTCCACAGCATGGGACCGGCCAGGCAGACCACGATCGCGGCCGGCGCGTTGAGCAGGAGCAGCCCCAGGGCCAGCCCCTGGGCGGTCTGCAGCACCATGACGACGATCCAGCCCGCCAGGGCCCGCGGCGCGACCTCCCAGGTGGGCTCGACGTGCAGCACGGAGGCGGACAGCGCGGTGGCCGGCACCGCGACCAGCACCGCGAGCAGGCTGCCCAGCACGGCCGCGGCCAGCGCGGGCAGGCATTTGGCCGCCAGCACCCGCGCCCGCCGGGGCTCCAGCGCGAACGTGGTCAGCGCGGTCCGGTGGCTCCACTCGCCGGTGACCGTGATGATGCCGAGCACCGGCAGCAGCACCCCCAGCGCGACGGCGGCGGTCCCGGCCAGTGTGAACAGCCTGGGCGGCCCCACCGTGGCGGCCCGCCCCACGACGAGCGCGACCGCCGCGGCGACCAGGATCCCGGTCATGACGAGACCGCTGCGCGTGTCGAACAGCTTGCGCGTCTCCACCCACACCAGCCTGCGGAACGGGACCTGGCGGGCAAGGGTCTGGGGCGTGCTCATGCCAGGCTCCGATCGGCTTCGGCGGTCAGGTCGAGGAAGGTGCGTTCGAGGCCGCGGCCCGCGCCGAGCTCGGCCACCGTGCCGTCGGCCAGCACGCGCCCGCGGCCGATCATCACGATGTGGTCGGCGACCTGCTCCACCTCGTACAGCAGGTGGGAGCTGAGCAGCACCGCGCACCCTTCGCCGGCCAGGCCGCGCAGCAGGGTGCGCATCCACTGGATGCCCTGGGGGTCGAGGCCGTTGGCGGGCTCGTCGAGCAGGAGCGCCCGGGGCCGGCCGAGGAGCGCGTGGCCGATGCCGAGCCGTTGCCGCATGCCGAGCGAGTAGCCGCCCACGACGCGCCTGCTCTCCTTGACGGTCAGCCCCACCAGCTCCAGCACCTCCTCCACACGCGACCTGGGCAGGCCGAGCAGCAGGGCGCCCAGGGTCAGCACCTCACGCCCGGTGCGGCCGGGATGGTGGGCGCCGGCGTCGAGGAGCGTGCCGACGTCGAAGCCCGGCCGCTCCAGCTCCGTGTACGGCCGCCCGAGCACGGTGGCCGAGCCCGAGGTCGGCCGGGCGAGCCCGGCGAGGACGCGCAGGGCGGTCGATTTGCCGGCCCCGTTGGGGCCGAGGAACCCGGTGACGGTGCCCGGCCGGACGCTGAAGGACACCTCGTCGAGCGCCCGCACCCCGTGGTACGTCTTGGTGACGCGGTTGAATTCGATCACGGGTCAAGTCCACCGGAGAACGCGTCCGGCCTCATCGGACCAGGGTCGAAAAGCCGCGGGCGGTTGGGCTCGGCCCGCCGCGCCGATGGTGGACCAGAGTCGCTACAGGCATGGACCCAGGTAGCTGAAAGCACAGGCCACAGGGCCTTTAGGCTGGAGTCGTGCCCGACCCCGCCACGCGACGCTCGTCCGCTGGACAGAGGCTGGGCGCGGTGTTCCGCTACGGGTTCGCCGCGCTGCCGCTGCTGCTCCAGGTCGTCCTGCTGATCGCGCTCTCCGACCGCCGCCCCGGCCCCGCGGACGACCTGCCGGTGCTGCTGGCCGACATGGGGCTGGCCGTGGCCGGCCTGGTCCTGCTGCGCTGGCGGCACCGGTGGCCGTGGCAGGTGGCGCTGGCGACGGCCGTGCCGATCGTCGCCTCCCTGGCCCTCGTCGGCCCGGCGCTGGTGGCCCTCACGTCGCTGGCCACCCATCGCCAGTGGCGGCGGATCGTGCCGGTCGCCGTGGTGTTCTGGCTGAGCTTCATCGCCTCGACCCACTGGGCGGGCAACCTCCGGCTGCCCGCCTTCTACGCGGTGGTCGGGGTCACCATGCTCGGCGGGGTGACGGCCTTCGGGCTCTACCTGGGCGGGGGCCGCGAGCTGGACGCGGCCGGGCGGGCCGCGGAGGAGACGGCGCAGGCGCAGCGGGTGGCGCGGGCCAAGCTGGAGGAGCGGCTGAAGATCGCTCAGGAGATGCACGACGTGCTGGCGCACCGCATCTCCCTGCTGGCGATGCTCGCGGGCGGCCTCGCCTATCGCAAGGACCTGAGCCCCGAGCAGACCCGCGAGACCGCGCTGGCGATCCAGGAGAACGCCCACCAGTCGCTGAACGAGCTGCGCGCCGTCCTCGGCACGCTCCGGCGCGAGGGAGGCAGCGGGCCGGAGGCGCCGCAGCCGACGCTGGCGCACCTGGACGCCCTGTTCGAGGAGGTGCGCGCGGCCGGGCAGCGCGTCGAGGTGGCCGACAGCGTGCACGGCAAAGAGCTGCTGCCGGCCCAGACGGGACGGCACGCGTACCGGATCGTGCAGGAGGCGCTGACCAACGCGCGCAAGCACGCGCCGGGCAGCCACGTCCGGGCCGAGCTGGTCGGGCGGCCGGGCGACGGCCTGCGCATCCGGGTGAGCAACGCGGCGCCGCTCGGCGCGCCCTCCGGGCCGGGCGGGCGGCTGGGGCTGGTCGGGCTGGCCGAGCGCACCCGGATGGCCGGCGGCACCCTCACCCACGCCGTACGCGACGGGCGCTTCGTGCTGGACGCGAGGCTGCCGTGGGAGGGTTGAGCACGTGATTCGCGTGGTGATCGTCGACGACGACCCGATGGTGCGCACGGGGCTGCGGCTCATCCTCGGCGGCGAGCCCGACCTGGACCTGGTCGGCGAGGCCGGGGACGGCAGGCAGGCCATGCGGGTGATCCGCGACCTGCGGCCCGACGTGGTGCTGATGGACGTCCGGATGCCGGAGCAGGACGGTCTCACCACGACCGAGCTGCTGCTGCGGCATCCGGAGCCGCCGCGGATCCTGGTGCTGACCACGTTCGACGCCGATGACATGGTGCTGCGGGCGCTGCGGCTCGGCGCCCACGGCTTCCTGCTGAAGGACACGCCGCCACCGAAGATGATCGAGGCGGTGCGGGCGGTGGCCAACGGGGAGCCGGTGCTGTCGCCGAGCGTGGCCCAGCAGGTGATCGCGGCCGCCACCGGTCGCTACGAGCCGCGCCGCGAGGAGGCCGAACGTGAGCTGGCCGCGCTGACCGAGCGGGAGCGCGAGGTCGCCGTGGAGGTGGCCAGAGGCAGTTCGAACGCCGAGATCGCCGGCCGGCTGTCGGTGAGCGTGGCGACCGTGAAGGCCAACATCACCCGCATCTTCGCCAAGCTCGGCACCGACAACCGGGTGCACGTGGCCATGAAGGTCCGCGACGCCGGCCTGCTCTGACAGGACCACGCCGACCAGGGGCGGGCCGCTACGGGTGAGCCAGCCGGACCACCGCCGCCCCCAGCGGCTCCAGCGACACCTCGCCGGCCACCGGGAGCCCGGTGAGCAGGTCCGTCCCCTCCCCTCCCAGGGGGACGGACGCGCTCTGGTCGCCGCTGTGGTTGAGCAGGAACACGTACTCGTCGGTCCCGTCTCCCCGTACCGAGCACTCCACGTGCGCGGGGACGCCCTCGAAGCGCGAGCGCACGCCCGCCTCGGCCACCACGTCCGCCACCACGGCGTCGAACGCGGACCGCTCCAGCAGGGTCGCGAAGTAGACCACCCGCCCGGCCCCGTACCGGTTCTCGACCACGGCGGCCCGGCCGGCCAGCAGCCCGTCCGCGTACGTCGCCAGCGCCTTGCCCGACTCCAGGTGGAGGTCGTCACGCCACCACGTGGACGTGGTGCCGCGCCCGTCGGCGAACTCCACGGTGAACTCCTCGTGAGGCCGGGCCGGCCAGTACTCGTCGATCTTGGCGCCGATGAGCTCGCGGAACGCCCCGGGATAGCCGTCGGGACGGACGCGGTTGTCGGCGTCCACGACGCCGGAGAAGAACGACATGATCACCGTCCCGCCGTTCCTGGCGAACTCGGTGATCCGCGCGGCGCCCTCGTCGTCGATCAGGTACGCGTTCGGCACCACCAGCACCTTGTACCCGTCCAGCGACGACCGGTAGGACACGACGTCCACGGCGTGGTGCCGCTCCCACAGCGGCGTGTAGTGCCGCATGACCGTCTCGGTGTAGCTGAAGTCGCTGCGCGGCAGGCCGAAGACCTCCTCCAGGCCCCACCAGCCGTCCCAGTCGAACAGGACCGCGATCTCCGAGCGGGAGGTCGTGCCGGCCACCGGCGCGAGCAGCCTCATCTCCCGCCCGAGGTCGGTGATCTCCCTGAACGTGCGCGAGCCGGGCCCGGAGTGCGGCAGCATCGCCGAGTGGAAGCGCTCCTGCCCGCCCCGGCCGGCCCGCCACTGGAAGAACATCACCGAGTCGGCCGCCCGCGACACCGCCTGGAGCGAGCCGAGCCGCATCCGCCCGGGCTCCTTGACGATGTTGAGCTGCCACTGGGAGACCGCGCTGCTCGACTGCTCCATGAGCATCCACGGCCGGCCGCCCTTGAGCGAGCGGAACAGGTCGTAGTTGAAGGCCGCCGACACGTGCGAGTCGGGGTCGGCCGGGTTGGGGTAGATGTCGAGCGCGGCCGCGTCCTCCTCCTGCGCCCACTTCCAGTAGTCGGCGTGGCGGAAGAAGCGCATGAAGTTGGTCATGACCGGGAGGTCGTCGCGGAAGGAGCGCACGATGTCCCGCTCGGCGATGTAGCACTCGAGCAGCGCGTCGGAGGTGAAGCGCTTGAAGTCGAGGCGGCGGGTGGGGTTCATCCAGGTACGGGGGATGTGCGGCACGTCGATCTGGTCCCAGTCGGTGTAGACCTGGCCCCAGAAGCGCGTGGTCCACGCCTCGTTGAGCGCGTCGAGGGAGCCGTACTTGCGCCGCAGCCAGCTCCGGAAGCCGGCCGAGGCCGCGGGGCCGTACGACGTGGGCCCGTACTCGTTGCTGATGTGCCACATCGCCAGCGCCGGGTGGAAGGAGTAGCGCTCGGCGAGTTTGGTGGTGATGCCGGCCGCGTACCGGCGGTAGATCGGCGACGACGGGTCGTAGTGCAGGCGGTTGCCGAAGCCGAACGGCTGGCCGTCCTCCCTGATGGGGAACACCTCGGGGTGCAGGTGCGTCAGCCAGACGGGCGGCGCCGCCGTCGGGGTGGCCAGGTTGACGCTGATGCCGTTGTCGTGGAGGAGATCCATGACCTCGTCCATCCAGCCGAACTCGTACGTGCCCGGCTCGGGCTCCAGCGAGGCCCACGCGAAGACGCCCAGGCTGACGGCGTTGACCCCGGCCTCGCGCATGAGCCGGACGTCCTCCCGCCAGACGGAGGGGTCCCACTGCTCGGGGTTGTAGTCGCCGCCGAAGGCGAAGCCGCCCACGCGCTCCCTGAACGCGGCCATACGTGCCATTTCACTGCTCCCGTGGTGATGCCGGATGAGGTCGGGGCCGCTCAAGGGCGCGTCCCCTGGTCGACGGTCACGCCCGTCAGGCGCGGCTCGGCGCCGGTGCAGGCGTGGACAGGGCCGGTCAGCAGGACGGTCGTCTCGTCCACGACGTCCGCGACGGAGCGGCGTACGGACAGGCCGACCTCGCCGGGCTCGACGACGCGGCGCCCGTCCCTGCCGGTGAAGGCCAGCAGCCGGGCCGGCACCTCGAAGGCGACCCGCGCGCTCTCGCCGGGGGCCAGCTCGACGCGGGCGTACCCGACGAGCTGGGCCAGCGGCCTGGTGACCGAGGCGACGCGGTCGGAGGCGTACACCTGGACGACCTCCGCGCCCGCCCGGTCCCCGTCGTTGCGCACCACCACCGAGCACCGGATCGGCTCCCCCGCCGGGACCGTCTCGTCGGCGGTCAGGCCGGCGTAGGAGAAGCGCGTGTAGCTCAGGCCGTGCCCGAAGCTCAGCGCGGGGGCGGGGTCGAGGTTGCTGACCGAGCCGGCCCCGCCCAGCCTGGGGTGCAGATAGCTGTACGGCTGCCCGGCCGTGGTCCTCGGCATGCTCATCGGCAGGCGGCCGGAGGGGTTCACGGCGCCGCTGAGCACCCGGGCGATCGCGCCCGCGCCCTCCTCACCGGGAAAGTACGCCTGGACGACGGCGGCGGCGGAGCCCAGCAGCGCCGGCACCGCGTACGCGCGGCCCGTCATGAGCACCACCACGGTCGGCGTGCCGGTGGCCAGGACGGCGTCGGCCAGCTCCCGCTGGGCGCCGGGCAGGTCGAGCGTCTCGGCGTCGCAGCCCTCGCCCGAGGTGCCCCGGCCGAACAGCCCCGACCGGTCGCCGAGCACGAGGACGGCGACGTCCGACCCGGCCGCCAGGCGGGCGGCGGCGGCGATCCCCGAGCGATCGCCGTCGTCGACGCCCGTGCCGCGCTCGGTCCGCAGGATCGCGCCCGGCAGCTCCTCCCGCAGCGCTTCGAGCAGGGTGGGCGCGGCGATGCCGGCCTCGGCCTCGGGGAAGTGCGGCAGCACGTGGTTGACGAAGGAGTAGCAGCCGAACAGGGCGGCCACGCTGTCGGCGTTGGGGCCGAGGAGGGCGATCCGCCGGCCCGCCGCGTCGCCGAGCGGCAGGGTGCCGTCGTTGGTCAGCAGCACGACCGACTCCTCGGCCAGCCGCCGCGCGAGGTCGCGCGACTCGGCGTCGTCGAGGTCGATCGGGCCGGGCGGCACGGGCTCGTAGTCGTCGTCGAGCAGGCCGAGCTCCGCCTTCTGCCGCAGCACGCGGCGCAGCGCCCGGTCGATGAGGGCCTCGTCGATCCTGCCTGCGGCGACCGCCTGCCGCAGCTCGAAGTACGCCACCCCGGTGGGCAGCTCCACGTCGATGCCCGCGCTCAGCGCCTGCACGGCGGCGTCCTCGGCGCCGGAGGCCACGGCGTGCAGGGTGTGCAGGAAGGCGACCGCGAAGTAGTCGGCGACGACCGTGCCCTCGAAGCCCCATTCGTCACGCAGGACGCGGGTGAGGTAGTGCTCGTCGGCGGCGATCGGGATGCCGTCGATCTCGGCGTAGGAGTTCATGACCGAGCCGGCGCGGGCGTCGCGTACCGCGACCTCGAACGGGAACAGCAACGTGTCGGCCACCTCGCGCGCGCCCGCGTGCACGGGGGCCAGGTTCCGGCCGGCGCGGGAGCCCGAGTAGCCGACGAAGTGCTTCAGGGTGGCGATCACGCCGGCGGACTGCAGGCCGCGCACATAGGCGGCGGCGATGGTGGCGACCTCGTACGGGTCTTCGGAGATGCACTCCTCCACCCGGCCCCACCGCTGGTCGCGGATCACGTCGAGCACGGGGGCCAGGCCCTGGTGGACGCCGAGCGCGCGCATGCCCGTCCCGATCCTGCGGCCCATCTCCTCCACCAGCCCGGCGTCGAACGACGCGCCCCAGGCGAGCGGCGCCGGATAGGTCGTGGCCCGCCACGCGGCCAGCCCCGTCAGGCACTCCTCGTGGGCGATCGCCGGGATGCCGAGCCTGGTGTGCTCCCGCAGCCAGCGCTGCCGCGCCGCGAGCGTGGCGCCGGCCTGCTCGGGCTCGACGGGCCTGGTGCCGTAGTGACGGGTGATGTGGCCCACGCCGTCGCGGGCGAAGGCCTCGAACGCGACCTCCTCGCCCTGCATGGAGTCCTGCAGGGGCGCGACCACGCCCTCGTCCCGGTTGACGTTCAGCCAGACGCCCACGAGCTGGGCGAGCTTCTCGCCGAGCGACATGTCCGCCACCAACTCCTCGACGCGGCGCTCGTGGGCTTCCCGAGCCGGCTGCTCCACACGTGCAGGCATTTACCCTCGTTCGTTCAGGCTTTTCGGAGGCCGGCCGGCACCTTGTGGCCGAGCAGAAAGTTTCCGGCCAACTTTCCGAAAGGTTACCGTGACATTGCCGAAGGGTTACGGTAGGCTCCCGCTCGTAGCCCTGTCAACAGTCCGGTCATATGACGAGATGCCGCTGATCGTCCCAGGTCAGTGGACTCCTCGATTTCGCGTGATTTTCCGAAACTCGTAATTCGCCGGTGCCCGCCGGACGGCGGCACCCTGGCAAGCGGGAGGTCCTGTGGCTCGAGCCACCCTGGCCGACGTCGCGGCCGCCGCCGGTGTGTCGGTGCCGACCGTCTCCAAGGTCCTGAGCGGGAAGAAGCACGTCTCCGCCGCCACGAGGGACAAGGTCCTCCAAGCGGTCAGGACCTCCGGATACGAGGCGCCGCGCCCGCCCAGCACACCCCGGGTCGGCCTCGTCGACCTGCTCATCGACGGGCTCGGCTCCCCGTGGGCCCAGGTGCTCGTCAGCGGCGCGGAGAAGGCGGCGGCCCGGTGGGGGTTCTCGCTCGTGGTGACCTCCTCGGCGCGGCCCGACTTCGACCTGCGGCGCTGGATCGGGATGATCCGCAAGCGCAACACCGACGGCATCGTGCTCGTGCTGTCCCGGGCCGACCAGCGCGAGATCACGGCCATCGAGGAGCTGCTGCACGTCCCCCTCGTGCTGCTCGACCCGGTGGGGCAGCGCGACCCGCGCCTGTCGACGGTCGGCGCGACGAACTGGCTGGGCGGCGTCATGGCCACGACCCACCTGCTGGAGCTGGGGCACACCAGGATCGGGTTCATCGGCGGGCCGCTCGACACCCAGTGCACGCTCGACCGCTACGAGGGCTACCTGGCCGCGCACCGTACCTTCGGGATCGACTCCGACCCGTCGCTCACCCGCTACGGCGACTTCCTCGTCCGGGGCGGCAAGAAGCTCGCCCTGGAGCTGCTCGACCGCGACGACCCGCCCACCGCGATCTTCGCCGGCAACGACCTGGAGGCGGCGGGCGTCTACCAGGCCGCCACCGAGCACGGCATCCGCATCCCCGACGACCTGTCGGTGGTCGGCTTCGACGACTCGCCGCTGTGCGAGATGCTCTCACCGCCCCTCACGACGGTGCGCCAGCCGCTCGACGACATGGCCAACGAGGCCGTCCGCCTCGTCTCGGAGGAGCTGACCCACCCGCGAGGCCCGGCGGGCACCCGCATAGAGCTCGCCACGACGCTCGTCGTCCGCGGCAGCACGGCACTCTTCGGCGACGAGCCCGCCTGACGCTTCCGGCACACACGGCGGAACGCCAGGTTTCACGACCCTCTTGCTCTTACGAGTAATAGGCAACAAGCAGGACTGGTCATTACACCCGTCCACGACGCGGAGCCAACACCCGCGCCGAACGGGCCGGCCAGTCTTTCCGGCCACCCCGGCCACCCCCGGTCATGCCGCCCCCTCGTTCGCGTGGCGCAGCGCGACTTCGATCGCCGGGCGGTAGGCGGCGATCTGGGCCGGGGTCCAGCCGGTGGGTCCGTGGGCCGTCTCGTGGGTGACGATTCGGTAGATGAGCGCACGTACCAGCATCTGGCCCCATTCGGGCAGGTGCGCCCACCGGGCGGCCAGGTCGGGGGAGGCGTCGTACCAGCACAGGGCGTCGGCGACCGCGACCGCCGCCGCCCATGACGGCGGCCGCCAGTAGACCGGCCAGTCGATGATCGCCGGAGGCCGGGCCTCGGCGAACAGCACGTTGCCCGGCAGGTCCCCGTGCACCGCCTGCGCGGGCAGAGCGACCGGGCGGCGCGCCTCCACCAGCGGTTCCAGGAGCCCGGCCCCGCCGGGTGGGACCGGCGACTCCTCCCACGCGACACGGTCGCCACCCGACCAGGGATCGTCGCGCAGGTCCAGGAAGGCGGGCCGGTCGAGGTGGGCGATCGCCTCGTGGAAGGCGGCCCCGGCGCGCAGGACGTCGTCCTGCCTGCTCACGTCCGGCTCCCCGGCCACCAGCCGGCACGCCTCCCAGCCGCGCCACACCCAGGCGCCGTCCCCCGTCCGGACGGGACGGGCGAGCCGGAAATGGGGCGAGTCCGGAAGCGCGGCGAGCACCTCACTGCGCCACAACGTCTCGGGCGGGAACTCCACCGCCTTGAGGACCAGCGAACCGGCCCGCCACGCCCCACCCAGCCACACCGGCTCCCCGGCGGTCCCGAACGCGGCGAGAACGTCCGTCGGCGGCGGCCGATCACCCTCGAACCCACTCACCTCACCGCTCATGGGGCCGCGAGCCAAGCGTCCACGCCGTCCTTGAGTTCCGTCTTCAAGGCGGCCGGGGCGAACGAGGCGTCGATGGAGGCGCGGGCCAAATCGGCCAGGTCGGCGTCCCCATAGCCGAAGACCTCGCGCAGCCGGGAGTACTCCTCGGCCAGCGCCGTCTCCCCGTCGGTGTTGATCGTGACCGTCAGCCCGGCCGCCCGCAGCCGGGGCAGCGGGTGCTCGGCAAGCGACGGCACCAGCCCGAGCAGGACGTTGGAGGTGGGGCAGACCTCCAGCGGGATGCCGCGCTCACGCACCTCGGCCACCAGCGCGTCGTCGTCCAGCACCCGGATGCCGTGCCCGAGCCGCTCCGTGTGCCCCAGGTCGAGCGCCTCACGGATGCTCGCGGGCCCGGCCGTCTCCCCCGCGTGGTGCACCAGGTGCAGCCCGGCGTCCCTGGCCGCCCCGAACACCTCCGCGAACGGCGCCAGCGGATGGCTCTCGTCGCCGGCCAGGCCCAGCCCGATCACCTGGTCGTGGCGGGAGGCCAGCTCGTACGTGCGCCACAGCCGCTCAACCGGCCGCCGCCTGGAGTGGTCGAGCAGCACCCGGCTCTCGATCCCGTATCTGGCCCGGCCCTCCGCCAGCCCGTCGAGCACGGCCTCCAGCGGCATCTCCGGCTCCCCCACCCGCTCACCGTGGGCGGCGGCGGTGAAGGTCACCTCGACGTAGCGGGTGCCCTGGGCGGCCTCGTCGGCGCAGAACTCGACCGCGATCCGCCGGAAGTGGCCGGCCGTGCGGAGCAGGTCGCGCACCCGGGCCCGCTCGTCGCCGAACTCTCGGAAGCTGCCGAAGACCGTGGCCCGCTCGGTGGTGCCGCCCAGCTCGCGCACGGTCTCGGGTCGTACAGTGCTTTCCAGGTGGACATGCAGGTGGGCCTTGGGAAGTGCCCGTACGTCTCTCACGTCCCACCACCATATGGGACCCCTCCGGCCTCCGCATTCGGATAAAACGCCCGGCAAAGGAGCGCACCATGACCGCCGTCCTGCTCCACGGCGTCCCGGAGACACCCGCGATCTGGGAGCCGCTCCGGTCGGCCCTGCGCCGGCGGGACGTACGCGCCCTGCGGCTGCCCGGCTTCGGCGGCCCCCGCCCCCACGGCTTCGGCGCCACCAAGGAGGAGTACGTGGCGTGGCTGGCCGCCGAGCTGGAGGCGATCGAGGACGAGGTCGACCTGGTCGGCCACGACTGGGGCGGCGGGCTGGTGGTGCGCCTGGTGAGCACCCGTCCCGGCCTCGTACGCTCCTGGGTCACCGACGCCGCCGGCCTCGGGCATGTCGACTTCCGCTGGCACGACGCGGCCCTGCTGTGGCAGACCCCGGACGCCGGCGAGCAGTTCTTCGAGCAGTTGCGCGCCCTGCCGGTCGAGGAGCGGGCCGCCGCGCTCGGCGGCTACGGCATCCCGCCCGGGCACGCCCTGACGATGGCCGCCGGCATCGACGGGGTCATGGCGGCGAGCATCCTGGCGCTGTACCGGTCGGCGGTGCACGTCGGCGAGGAGTGGTCGCCGGCCTTCACCGACGTCCCGGCGCCGGGGCTGGTGCTGGTGCCGGCCGGTGATCCGTTCCTGGCTGGGGACGTGGCGCGGGCGGCGGCGGCCAGAGCCGGCGCGGCGGTGGCGGACCTGCCGGGGCTCGGCCACTGGTGGATGCTCCAGGACCCGGCCGCGGGCGCGGCGCGGCTCGAGACGTTCTGGAGCGGTGTGCTCAGACGAGGGTGAGCGGGGGCCGGGTGATGCGGATCTTCGACTGCTTGTGCGGCGAGCGCTCCCAGTCCTCCATGAACGTCGCCTGCAGCCCGTGCCTGGCGGCCAGCGCGATGAGCGTCTCGGTGCGGTAGTAGAAGTCCTCCCGCAGCACCTGGTGCTCCTTGCCCTCGGTACGGTCGAAGGTGAAGTCGAACCAGCCACCCGGCTTCATGATCCGGCCCACGTGGGCGAAGCACTCCTCGATCACGTGCAGCGGGGAGTGGGAGAACACGCTGTGCGCGTGGATCACGTCGAAGTGCTGGTCGGGCAGGAACGCGAAGCGCAGGTCGCGTACGGGCGTCAGGTACGGCAGCTTGTCCCCCAGCCCCTGCCGCACCAGCGTGTCCTGGGCCGCCATGAGGATGTCGGGCGAGATGTCGATGCCGTAGTAGTTGCCGGTGTGCAGGTAGCCGATGAACAGGTGACCGGCCCGCAGGTTGCCGCAGCCGATCTCCAGCATCCGGCATTCCGGCTTGAGCCCGTGCTCGACCAGGTAGTCGAACTGCATACGGCCCAGTGCCAGCCAGCGCTTGTGGGTGTGCGAGCCGACGGCGCCCTCGGGGTCGCGGGCGGTGTCGGAGCGCATGACGGCGCGGTAGTAGGCGACATGGTCTCGCGTACGCAGCCTGAACCACGTGTCGCGGGCCAGTCGCCGCAGGTGGGGAACGATCTTGTGTGGGTTCTTGATCGCGTACGTCACTTGGTGGACGAGGCTCGAACGGGAGCGTTTCACGCCTTGGAATCTAGGTCAGCCGGTCGGTCGCCCATAGGGCTGTGGCGACAGTCTTGATTTCCCGTTTGCGCAGCCTTTCAGTCCGCACCTCGCACCAAGCCGCGCAGGGTCAGCTCAGATATTCCCGCAACGCCAGCGAACGGGACGGGTGACGCAGCTTGGACATCGTCTTGGCCTCGATCTGGCGGATCCGCTCACGGGTGACGCCGTAGACGCGGCCGATCTCGTCGAGCGTCATGGGCTTGCCGTCCTGCAGCCCGTAACGCATGCTGATCACGCCCGCCTCGCGCTCGGAGAGCTGGTCGAGCAGGGCGCGCAACTGCTGCTGGAGCAGGGTGAAGGAGACCGCGTCGGCCGGGGAGACGGCCTCGGTGTCCTCGATCAGGTCGCCGAACTCGCTGTCGCCCTCCTCCCCCAGCGGGGTGTGCAGGGAGATGGGCTCGCGGCCGTAGCCCTGGACCTCGGTGACGCGGTCGACCTCGAGCTCGCTCTCCTTGGCGATCTCCTCGGGGGTGGGCTCGCGGCCGAGGTCGCTCTGCAGGCGGCGCTGCGCCCGCGCCACCTTGTTGATCAGCTCCACCATGTGCACCGGGATGCGGATCGTGCGGGCCTGGTCGGCCATGGCCCGGGTGATGGCCTGCTTGATCCACCAGGTCGCGTAGGTGGAGAACTTGTAGCCGAGCCGGTAGTCGAACTTCTCGATCGTCCGGATCAGGCCCAGGTTGCCCTCCTGGATGAGGTCGAGGAAGAGCATGCCGCGGCCGGTGTAGCGCTTGGCGATGGAGACGACCAGCCGCAGGTTGGCCTCGAGCATGCGGCGCTTGGCGAGCAGGCCGTCGTCGACGACCCACTCCAGGTCGGCGCGCAGGTCGGCGGGCAGGGCCGGCTCGGTGTCGAGCCGCTCCCTGGCGAACAGCCCGGCCTCGATGCGCTTGGCGAGCTCGATCTCCTGCTCGGCGTTGAGGAGCGGCACCCTGCCGATCTCCTTGAGGTACGCCTTGACCGAGTCGGCGCCGACGACGTTGCCGCCGTCGGCGATGTTGTCGTCCAGTTCGAGAACCTCTGCTGCTTGGGACAAAACACTCTCCTCCGCTACGCATTGGGTCGGACGGCGACCCAAACTTAGGTCGCACCTAACTTTAGGTCGCCCTCAAACGAGAGTCAACCTAAAATGAGGTCGAACCTAAAAATTTGTGGAACACTGCGGCTATGAGCACCGACGCCTTGGGGTTGAGGGAACAGAAGAAGCGGGAGACCAGACAGGTCATCTCCGACCACGCTACCCAACTGTTCCTGGAGCATGGCTTCGACCGGACGACGATCGCCGACATCGCCGCCGCGGCCCGCGTGGCCAAGATGACCGTGACCAACTATTTCCCCCGAAAGGAGGATCTGGCCCTCGACCACCACGAGGCGTTCGTGGCGGGCCTGGCCGAGACGGTGGCGCGGCGCCCGGCCGGGGAGTCGGCGCTGGGGGCGGTGCGGAGGCTGTGGGAGGAGGCGCTGGCGCGGCGCGACCCGGTCGTCGGCTTCACGGGACGGGAGTTCGCCCAGATGATCGCCGACAGCCCGACGCTGGTCGCCCGGCTGCGCGATCTGCACGAACAACGCGAGGAGGCCCTGGCCCGCCACCTGGCGAACGAGACCGCGCCCGGCGGCCCCACCCCGGGCGGACCCATGACCACGCGGGACGAGCCCGGCGAGCCTGTGGCCGGGCACGGCGAGCCTGTGGCCGCGCGGGACGAGCCCGTGGTCGCCGACGGCGGGACCGCCGGCTCGATCGGTGAGCCCACGGACGCGCATGGCGAGCCCGTGCTGGCGCGGGCCGTGGCGGCGCAGCTCGCGGCGGCCGACCGGCTGCTCTTTCGTGACCTGCAGGCGCGTACGCTGGCGGGCCAGGGGGACGACGAGATCGCCACCGCGCTCTCCGCGGTCGCGCGTCGCGTCTTCGGCCTGCTCGAACCGGCCATCGGCGATTACGCCGTGCACTGAGCCCACGCTTGTTTCAACGCTTTTCGCGGGTCAGACCTTCCACGTAGGTGGCGGCCTTCGTCACCGGGCGCCGCCACTCCTCCTCGTCCGGTGCCCGCGATCCCACCCCTTCACGCATCCACCGGGCCCCCATCCGCGTCTTTCCGGTCACACCGCCGGCGACCGGCGGCCCAGGGCTGATCCTTCCCTCGGAGACGTCCGTGTAGACCTCGCCGTCGCCCCGAAGCCCTCCGGCGGCGGCCATCCGCACCCCCGGCCCGGTCAGCCGCTCATCGGCGAGCTCGGAGCCGAGCTCCTCGGCGGCAGCCATGTCATGCTCCCCTCTTCGACGCCCGCGAAGGCCAGCAGGCGCGCCCCCTCCTCGGCCAGCTCCGCCATCACCCCGTCGGAGAGCGGATGGAAGGGCTCGACCTTCAGCACGCCGTCCTTAAGGTCCCACATGCCACCGACAGTTCCGTCGACGAGGAAGGTCGGGAAGATCATCGCGCCCACGCACACCTCCTTGCGCTGCTCGGCGGTCATCATCCGGCCGCGGTCGGCGAAGGCGACGATGAGGTTGTCGAACCAGGGCAGGAACCGCACGGGCGCCGGGACGTCCGCGTCCGTCAGGGGCGCGCCGGGCAGGTCGTACAGGACCTTGCCGTCGGTGTCCTGGTATCTGCGCAGGCCGGGCATCGCCTCCATGACCGCGCGCAGCCGAGTCAGCCCCGACCACGCCTGGACGTCCATGACGCTCGCCGGCCCGTACGCCGCCAGGTACCGCGCCACCAGCCGCTCCACCGGCGCCGCCGGCTCCAGCGGCCGGCCGAGCCACTCCTCGGCCAGCGTGAACGGCGTGGCCCCGCCCTTCCCCCAGATCCCGTTGGGGGGTGTGTGCACGATCGGCAGCAGCGCCTGCGCCGAGAAGCCCAGCGCGATCGGCGCGACCTCGGGCCACCGCTCCAGCAGCAGGTCGCGGAGCTGCGGCCGGGTGAGGGTGCGGCCGGTCAGGTGCTCGCGGGCCAGCGCCGCCAGCTCCTCGACGTCCACGCCGGCCGTCGCTCGCCCGAACGCGGCCTGCCTGGTCCGGGCGAGGATCACCTGCACCAGCGGCCGGATCCACACGTAGTCGTCGGCCAGCGTCAGGTGCTGGGTCCCGCGCAGCAGCGACCCGCGCACCACCTGCTTGCCGTACAGGAGCGTGGTCAGGTCGTCCTGGGTGAAGGAGGCCAGGCGGGTCCACAGCCCGATGTACGGCGCGTCGACCTCCTGCCCCTGCACCGCGACCAGGCGCTCGACGGCCTGCGCCGCGGACATGGGCGAGCGGCTCAGCAGGAGCTGGCGCTCCAGGGTGGTGCGGTTGAGCACCCGGCGATTCAGGATCATGCCGGCAGCGTACGAGCTATTGCGGCAAGGTTGCTTCCGCGTTGAGCAGCTCGTCGAGGGCCTCCCTCAGGTGCCCGGTCAGCTCCCATGCGTCCGGCACCATCCGCCGGTCGGTGACGACGCCGATGTCGAGCGAGCCGTCGTAGGAGAAGGCGGTGATGTTCACCCCGCCGCTCACGTCGGTGATCACCGAGACCGGGTAGTGGGTCAGCAGGCGGGCGCCGCACACGTACAGGGGGAACTGCGGCCCCGGCACGTTCGAGACGATCACGTTGATCGGCGGGGCGGCCTGGCCGACCAGCCCGAACGCCGAGCGCGACGCCAGCCCCATGAGCGCGGCCGGCATCGACTCGCTGAACTCGCGCAGCCACCGCGCGGGCGCCAGCGAGAACCTGTCCTTGATCCGGTGCATGGCGTGCCGTACGTGGTGCAGCCGCGCGACGGGATCGTCGATGTGCACGGCGAGCGGCGCGGTCATGATCGCCACCTGGTTGCCCGGGCCCTCGACGCCCACGGCCCGCAGCGAGAACGGCACCCCGGCCACCAGCGGCACCCGCGGCACGCCGCCGTGCGCGGCCAGCCACCGGCGCAGGGCGCCCGCGCACACGGCCATGACCACGTCGTTGACCGTGACCCCGAACGCCTTGCGGACCTGCTTGATCTCCTCCAGCGGCAGCGACACGAACGCGAAGCGCCGGTGCCCCGACAGGGGACCGCTGAACGGCGTCTTGGGCGCGGGCAGCGCGGGCAGTTCGGGCGCCTGCCCGCTGCCGGCCAGCCGGCGGGCGAGCCCGGAGACCACGTGGCTGCCGGGGATCCAGGACACGACGGGGATCTCGTCCAGGTGCGGCACGGCCCTGGCCGCGAACCGCACGGCGGCGGCCGGGTTGCCCGCCATCCTGGCCAGGCCGCGGGCCAGCATCGTGGCGGGGCCGGGCGGCGGCGCGTCCCGCTCCGGCTCTCCGGCGGGCGTCGGCGCGGGCTCGGGGCTGATGTCGAGCAGCGCGGCCAGCACGTCGGCGCCGCCGATGCCGTCCACGGCCGCGTGGTGGATCTTCGTGTAGAGGCCCATGCGGCCGCCGGACAGCCCGTGGATCAGGTAGATCTCCCACAGCGGCCGGCCGCGGTCGAGCCGGCGGGCGTGCAGGCGCGAGATCTGGTCGGCCAGTTGCCGGTCGTCGCCGGGCGGCGGCAGGCCGATCTCGCGTACGTGGTAGTCGAGGTCGAGATCGTCCTCCTGCATCCAGTACGGGTGGTCGAGCCCCAGCGGCACGGGGGCCAGCTTGCGGCGCAGCGCGGGCACGTACGGAAGCCGCCGCTCGAGCAGGGCCTGCAGGTCGGCGCGGTTCAGGTCGCCGTCGAGCACGGCCAGCCCGGCGATGTTGGCGATGTTGGTGGCGGTCTCGAAATGGAGGAACTGCGCGTCCAGGGCGGTCAACTGTGCCATCGTCTTACCTCCGCACCGAACCAATCAGACTCCGTTCGCCTCTTCAAGGGAGAGCGTCGTGGCGTCCGGCTCGGCGAAGGCCAGCAGCCGCAGCCCCTCCTCCTCGATCTGCCCCAGATCGGCCGTGGCGAACGGGCTGACGAGCAGCCTGGCCTTCTTCCCCGAGCGCTTGATCTGCCAGGTCCCGGCGGCGAACCCGTCCACCAGGTAGACCGCCTTGATCCGCAGGTTCTTGGTCGCGACCCGGCCCTTGAACTCCTCGGCCAGCACGCGGGTGCGGTCGGCGTGGCCGAGGATCAGCGTGTCGAAGTCGGGCAGGAAGCGTACGGGTGCGGGCACGTCCCCGCCCGGCCGGGGCGCGCCGGGCAGGTCGAAGAGCACCCGCCCGGCGGCGTCGGTGAGCCGTTCCAGCTCCATGGCCTCCATGACCGGCCGCATCCCGCCCAGTCCCGACCAGGTCTGCACGTCGGCCGGGGTGGCCGGCCCGAACGCGGCCAGGTAGCGCTCGACGAGCGCGCTCTGCCCGGCGGGCTCGGGCTCGATGCCGGCCAGGCCGAACGCGGGGTCGCGCGGGAAACTCCACCGGTCGCCGGTCGGCTCCATGGCGAGGGGGGTGAGCATGCGCACCGCGTACCCGAGGGCACGGTCGTACGCGCCGGGGAACTCCTCCAGCAGCCGCGGCCGCAGCTCGTTGAACGTCATCGGCCCCGCGGCCAGCAGCCGCCCGGCGGCGGCCACCACCGCCTCGAAGTCGACCCCCTCGAAGCGGCGCGCGGCGCCCGCGAGCACGGGCCGCAGCAGCGGCCGGAACGCGGCGAAGTCCGCGGCGGTCACCAGGTGCAGGGTGGCGCGCCACATGGTGGCCCGCACCAGCGTGCGCGCGTGCAGCGCCGCGTGCAGATCGTCGCGCTCGAACCCCTCCAGCCGGGTCCACACCCCCAGGTACGGTGGCCGCGGCTCCTGCGCCTGCAACCCCGCCAGGCGGTGCACGATGTCGCCCGGCTCTCCCCGGTGGCGGGAGAGCAGATGCTGACGGGCCAAGGTGGCACGGTTGAGGTCCCGAAGGGTGAGCATCTACTTATCATGCCGTTTCCCCTTAAGTCGGTACGCGCCACGTACCCCGCCCTCGCCGATGGCCACGCCTACCTCGACGGCGCGGCCGGCACCCAGGTCCCCCAGACCGTGATCGACGCCATAACCACCGCCTACCGGACGGGGATCGGCAACGTCGGCGGCGCCTTCCCCGCCAGTCACCGCTCCGACGCCATCGTGGCCGCCTGCCGCGCCGCCGTGGCCGACCTGGTCGGAGGCCGGCCGGGCGGCGTCATCCTGGGCCCCAACATGACCACGCTCACCTACCGCCTGGCCAGGGCGCTCACGGGGCCGGGTGACGAGGTGGTGCTCTCCCGCCTGGACCACGACGCCAACGTGCGCCCCTGGACGCAGACCGGCGCCACCGTCCGCTGGGCCGAGGTGGACCCGGTCACCGGGGAGCTGCCGGTAGAGCAGTACGCGGGCCTGATCAACGAGCGCACCAAGGTGGTGGCGGTGACGGCGGCCAGCAACATCCTCGGCACCCGGCCCGACGTGCCCGCCATCGCCGAGCTGGCCCACCAGGCGGGCGCGCTCGTCTACGTGGACGGCGTGCACGCCACCCCGCACGGCCCGGTGGACATGCGGGCGCTGGGGGCCGACTTCTACGCCACGAGCGCGTACAAGTGGTCGGGCCCGCACATCGGCGCGGTGGTCGCCGACCCGGCGCTGCTGGAGACGATCAGGCCGGACAAGCTGGCCTCGTCCCCCGACACGGTGCCGGACCGCTTCGAGACGGGCACAGCGGCGTTCGCGGACCTGGACGGGGTGACCGCCGCCGTGGACCACCTGGCCTGCATGGTGCCGGGCGCGGGCAGCCGCCGCGAACGCCTGCTGGCCTCGATGGCGGCGGCCGAAGAGCACGAGCTGGAGCTGTTCGGGGCGCTCATCGAGGGCCTGGAGACGATGTCGCACGTCACCCTGTACGGCAAGCCGGCCAGGCGCACCGCCACCGCGTACTTCAACGTGTCCGGCCACACCCCGCGCCAGGTGGCCGAGCACCTGGCCAGGCTGGGCGTGAACGTGTGGAACGGCCACAACTACGCGTGGGAACTGACCGGCCTGCTCGGCATCCGCGACACGGGCGGCGCGGTCCGCGCGGGCCTGGTCCACTACAACGACCGCTCCGACGTGGACCGGCTCCTGGAGGGGGTGGCCCGCCTGGGCTGAGCCGTCACTCGCCGATCCGCCCCCCGAGCAGCCACTGGGCGGCCCTCTTCACCATGATCGGGAGTGTATCCGGCATGGGATGAAATGGGCTCGGCGGGTCGCGCCGCCGTGGCCGGCGTTCCCGGCGGACGGCCGTGGCGGACCTGCCCGGCGCGGCCGTGGCGGGCCTGCCCGGCGCGGCTCGGCTCGGCGCGGCTCGGGCAAGAATTCGCCAGGTCCTGGTGAACCGCAGGTTTGCCCGAGCGTGGGGCGCGCCCAGGCGCGGTATGACGACGCCAGCGGGGATCGGGGGGAAGCCGGTGGACAGGGCCTTGGTGGCGGTGCTCGCCGCCTCCATGCTGGCGATGAACGGCTGCGGCAACGGCGAGGACGGATCGGGCTCCGGCCGTGCCGGGCCCAGCGCGCCCGGCACGGGCAGGACCGCGCAGCCGGTCATCACGGCGAACAGCGGGCTCGGCCGGGCCACGGGCCGTGGCGACCCTCCCAAGGCCCAGGCTCAGGTGGGCGTGGACTGCCGGACCATGCTGGGAAACCGCGATTTCAAGACCACGGCCGAGAAGATGGGGCAGGTCGCGTCCGGTGGCGGCAGCGAGGGCGAGAAGGCCATCGCGAGGGTCTGTGAGGCGGCGGCCAAGGCGAACATGAGGAACTTCTCTGGTGCGCTCGAAACCGCGCAAGAGGCGGAAGAGGACATCGGCGCAGTCGATCGCTCGCTGCGCCCGGAGGTGGAGGCGCTCCTGTACCACACGGCGTACGTCAGCGCCGCGGCCGTGGGCGACGACAGCGCCGCACAGGAGGCCCTGGCCCGCCTCAAGCAGATCGGGGGCGATGTGAACGTCTACATCGAGGACGCGTGCATGGTGGCGCCCGACCCCGCCGCCCTGCCGGAGTGCGCGACCGTCACCTCCTCACCCACCACGACCGGGTCCCCGCCGGTCGAGTCGCCTACACCGGTGACACCCGGCCCCGAGGACTCCCGTACCGAACCGGAGGGGGAGACCACTCCCACCGGGTCACCGGCCGACGAGACCTCCGAACCGCCGGACACCGAGAACGGCGACCCCCAGCCGACCGAGTCGTAAGCCACCCCGCCCATGAGCACATCCGCGGGTGACGACGGCGAGGCCGGGCAGAGTTTCGCTCGCGCGTGGGGCGTCCTCGCCCACATCGTGGCACCGACCACGTTCATCGTGGCGATCATGATGTATTTCGGGGCGGTGTACACGAACAACGTGTACGCCAAGCTCGGCGTGGATCAGAGCCTGCTGGGCCTGTCCGTCCAGGACTACGTGGTGCGCAGCGTCCCGGTGGCGGTGGAACCGCTGGTCTTCATCCTGTCGGTCGTCCTGCTCGTCTTCCTGGCGCACGTATGGGTGATCCGGTACATGCCTGGCCGTCACGCCGTCGCGACGTGGACGATCGCAGCGCTGATCATGTTCGGAGGGGTCGCCACCGCGACGGGCATCATGGCGATGGCCGACCAGGCGAAGCTGCCGGACGGCCTCCTGCCGATCTGCCTGATCCTCGGTGTCTGCGCGCTGGCCTACAGCGCCTACCTGCACGTCATGGTCATCCCGCGGCGCGCGCTCTCCCCCACCTACCAGCTCATCTGGCGCACGGTCTTCGTGATGCTCGTCCTGGCCCTGCTGTTCTGGTCGATAGCCGTCTTCGCCGAGCGTCGGGGGCAGGAGGACGGGATCGAGCACTGGGGCAACCCGGGAGGGCTGCCGAGCACGGTGATCTACGCCCCCCGTCGTCTCCATCTGGAGGGACCCGGGATCGTCGAGACCCCCCTGCCGGGCCCGGACGCGATGTTCCGCTATCGATACACCGGCCTGCGCCTGCTGATCCATTCGAACCGGCGCTATTTCCTCCTGCCCGCCTGCTGGGCGACGAGCCCGGAGGCCCGGGCGATCGCCCTTCCCGCCGACGAATCGCTCAGACTCGAATTCTTCATGATCAACCAGGAGCCGGCCTGCTCATGAGGGCTCGCCCCATCCGCTCCCATCGCCCGATGGGCCGGTATTTCACGGGCGGTTCCGGGTGCGGGCCCATAGACTTTCACTCCATCACCGAAAGACCCAGCTCGACTGGACATAGGCGGAGATGTGTCATGCCTCACGGCGCACCGGACGGTTCCGACGCCGACCCCCAGGCGGACAAACCGACCCTGGGGGGTCTGCTGCAGACCTGGCGCAGCCGGGCGCTGCTCACCCAGGAGCAGCTCGCCGATCAGGCCGGGCTCAACGTCCGTACGATCCGCAGGCTCGAAGCCGACACTCTGCAGCGGCCCCGCAGCACGTCCGTGCAGTTGCTGGCCGACGCCCTCGACCTCGACGACGAGGACCGGGCGCTGCTGGCCGAGGCCCTCCACGGCGGGCCCGCCAGGACGGCGGAGCCGAGTGCCGTGACCATTCCGCGGCAACTGCCCGCGGACCTGCTGGACTTCGTGGGCCGGGCACACGAGATCGCCGTCCTTGACGATGCCTCCACGGTATTGATCAACGCGATCGACGGGATGGCCGGCGTCGGCAAGACCGCGCTGGCCGTGCACGCCGCCCATCGGCTCGCCTCCCGCTTCCCCGACGGGCAGTTCTTCATCGACCTGCACGGATACACCCAGGGCATGAGCGCGGTCGATCCGTCCGAGGCGCTCGCCCGCGTTCTGTCCACCCTTGGCGTGCCGGCCGAGCAGATCCCGCAGCACCTGGACGACCGCGCCGGGCTGTACCGCAGCCGGGTGGCCGGCCGGCGGATCCTTCTGGTGCTGGACAACGCCGCCACGGAGAGCCAGGTCCTGCCGCTGTTACCGGGCACCCCGGAATGCCTGGTACTGATCACCAGCAGGCGCCGCCTGGTCGGCCTGAACCTCACCCACACGCTCTCCCTCGACATCCTCACGCCGGCCGAGGCGGTCGCCCTGTTCACCAGCGCGGCGGGCGAGGGCCGGCTCGGCACGACGCCGCCGGCCCTGCTCACCGAGACGGTGCGGCGGTGCGGGATGCTCCCGCTGGCGATCCGCCTCGCCGCCGCCCGCCTGCGATCGCATCCCACGTGGACGGTGTCCCACCTGCTCGATCGGCTGCGCGAGCACCAGCGGCAGCTCGCCGAGTTGGAGGCCGGGCGACGCAGCGTCACAGCCGCGCTCGAGCTGTCCCACCGGGAGCTGACCGGCGGGCAGCAGCGGGCCTACCGGCTCCTGGGTCTGCATCCCGGCGCCGACATCGACCTGTACGCGGCGGCGGCGCTCCTGGACGCCCCGGTCGCGCATGCCGAACGCCTGGTGGAGGCGCTGCTCGAGGTCCACCTGCTGGCGGAGCCGGTCCCGGGCCGCTACCGCTTCCACGACCTGATCCGGGAGCACGCGGCCGGGGCGGCGGCTCGGGAGGAGACCGAGGCCGATCGGCGTGCCGCGTTGACCCGGCTGCTGGAGCACTACTGCCACGCCACCACGACGGCGATGGATCAGTGCTATCCGTACGAGGCCGACGAACGGCCGCGCCTGCCGCTCACCGACGGTCCCCTTCCGCCGCTGGGCGAGGCCGGGCAGGCCGCCGCGTGGCTCGACGCGGAGCTGAGCAACCTGCTGGCCGCGGCCGACCGCGCCGCCGACGGCTGGCCCGTCCCGCTCAGGCACCTGTCGGCCACCCTGAACCGGTACCTGCGCACGCAAGGCCGCTACACCGAGGCGCGGACGCTCCACGGCCGCGCCCTCGACGCCGCGCGGGCCGGCGGCGACCCCGTGGGGGAGATGAACGCGCTGCACGCCCTGGGCGAGACGCTGACGCTACAGGGCAGGCATGACCAGGCCGCCGACGTCTTGACGCGGGCCCTGGACATCGCCGTGGCAGGCGACCACCGCACCGGCCGGCAGCAGGCCCTCAACGGCCTGGGCTGGGTGCATCGGCGGCAGGGCCGGCACGAGCAGGCCGCGGACGCCTTCACCCGGGCGCTGGAGATCGCCCGTGCCGATGACCACCACACCGGGCAACTGGACGCGCTGACCGGGCTCGGTGACATCTGCCGGCTTCAGGGCGACTACCTGCAGGCCGGCGACTGCCTGCTCCAGGGGCTGCGGATCGCGCGCGACATCGGGCACCGTACCGGCGAACTCAAGTCACTCAGCGGCCTGGGCCACATTCACCGCGCGCAGGGACGCCACGAGGAGGCCACCGGCTACTTCTCGCAGGCGTTGCGGCTGGCCCGCGCCACAGGGCACCGTACCGGGGAGCTCGACACCCTGAGCAGCCTCGCCGACCTGCACCGGCTCCAGCATCGCTTCGAACAGGCGGCCGACAGCTACCGGGAGGTCCTGGTCAAGGCCCGAAAGATCGGCAACCGCAACTGGCAGTACGAGGCCCTCCAGGGCCTGGGCCGCCTCAGCCACGCCGCCGGCCGTTCTGACGACGCCCTGGACGCCCACCGGCAGGCCCTCCAACTGGCGACCGACCTCAGTCAGCCCGACGACCAGGCCCGCGCCCACGACGGGCTCGCCCACGCCCTGCTCGCGCTCGGGGAGCGGGAGCAGGCGCGCCGGCACTGGCGCGAGGCCCTCGCCATCCTGGAGACGCTCGGCACCGATCGGACCGAGGACGAAGAGGCGAATCTCCCGGCCATCCGCGCCCGCTTGGCCCAGATCGACCACCAGACGGACCTCCGGCCCGCACACAGCAAATAGCAGGGTTAAGGCCACTACCTCGAATTGGCTATTTTCGGCGGAAGTATCGCAGGCTCAGTCGAAACATGCAATAAGCATGACAAAGAATGCCATTCGCCTTCCTGAGAAACAATGCGTATTTCTCAGAGACGGATGCCCATCAGCGACACCTCCGCCGGCGGCACGGTGACCACCTGCATCACGCCTCCGCCCCCGGCCGGGTTCTACGCCACGGCGCTGTCCTACTCCTACAACTGTGAGATCAGCAAGACCCCCAACGGCGTACTCAACAACCAGCAGACCCTGACCAACATCAACGGCCTGCCCTCCGGCCGCACGCTCATCATCTGCGGCGTCCAATCGGCGCCACCCGGCTGGACCGTCGTCGCCGTCGTCCAGACCTACCTGTGCGTGTACGCCCGAGGCGGCGGGGTCGGCGACAACGCCGTTTCGATCCGCAAGCTCTGAACCCGGCGCGATCACCGAGCCTGGCACCCCGGCCGGAGAGGTGCCGGGCTCCGCCGCGCGGCGACCCGGGCCGGGTGAGCGCCCCGGACATGAGCCGACCGTTTCGTAACTCTCACCTGGGTATGGGAAAACGAGTCGGCCATCGCAGGCACTCGCGAAAGGAGAAAAGAATGCCGCGCGGATCGAGCCCGAAGAGAGAACGCCAGTACGAACACATCAAGGACAGCGCCCAGCGGCGGGGGGCGAGTAAGAAGCGGGCGACAGAGATCGCGGCCCGCACCGTCAACAAGGAGCGTGCCAGGGCCGGTGAGTCGAAAAGCGCGAGCCGTACGTCGACGCAGGACATCTCCTCGGGGCGGCGCGGCGGGCTGCGCTCGCACTCCGGCAGCGGGGGCCGTACGAGGGATCAGTTGTACGCCGAGGCCAAGCGTCGCAACATCAAGGGCCGCTCACAGATGACCAAGGCCCAACTGGAGAAGGCCCTCGGCTAGCGCCTGGGGATCCGGTCGTTCTGCGCTACGCCTGTGTGTGCGCCGCCGTCGGCCGCAGCGTGAAAGGGTCGAAGGCGTGCCCGGCCCACAACTCACGTGAGGTCTCCTCCGGATACGCCGTTGTGCCAGGCTCGGTGTCGATGATCCAGGTATGCCTGTGGTGCGGCTCGTACGCCGGCCAGCCCGGATCCCCGTCCGTGGCGAAGGCGATCCAGGCCGCGCGGACCCGGGCCGACAGCTCGGCCGCGGCCGGTGGCGGCTCCTGGCCGAGCAGCAGCCCCGCCGCTCCGGCGGTCAGGTTGCCGAACGTCAGCGGCAGGCCGAGCCCGTGGCAGGCGCCGAGGGCATCGCCGCCCATGCCGGGGGCCGGCCAGGTCAGCTCGTGCAGGTGGGCCCGGCCGTGCCGCTGGTGGCTCTCGGCCAGCCGGACGGACGGCATGCGGAACATGAAGTCGGAGTGCACCAGCTCGTACAGCCGCTCGTCGCCGGCCCCGGGATAGGCGGCCCGGTAGGCCTGCGGGTCCGGGGCGAGCTCCCGCAGCGCGGTGGCCGCCCGCTCGGCGGTGATCGTGCCGGTGTCGCCCGCGATGGCCATGAACAGCCGGTACTCGTCGCGCGTGTGGCCCACGATCAGCTCCACATCGCGCGCGGCCCCGTCCGCCAGTGACCGCCACGGCACCGCGGGCAGCACCTCGCCGTCGACGACCGGCGCGAACGGCGTCCGGAGGTAGGCGGCCCGGCCCCACCGCGGGGAGGCGTCCATCTTGTCCGCCACCGCGTCGCCGGCGTCGATCAGCCGCCCCGGCGACAGGCCGGCGAGTTCACCCGCGAGCGGGGCCAGGCCCAGCTCACCGGCCACGGCGGCGGCGATGTCGGCGGCCAGCTCGGCGGAGAAGAACAGACTTGGCACGCTCTGCGCGATCGCCCTGCGGAACAGACCGGCGGCCTGAGGCATCGCCATCAGCGCCGCGATGCTCCCGGCTCCGGCCGACTCCCCGAAAACGGTGACCCGGTCGGGGTCTCCGCCGAAGGCCGCGATGTTGTCGTGCACCCAGCGCAGGGCGGCCACCTGGTCCAGTAACCCGCGGTTGGCCGGTGCCCCCTGGAAGTGGCCGAAGCCCTCGGCGGAGACCCGGTAGTTGAAGGTGACCACGATGACGCCGTCGCGGGCGAGCACGCGGCCGTCGAAGAGCGGATCGCCGGACCGCCCGTACATGTAGCCTCCGCCATGGATCCACACCATCACCGGCAGCCGGGCGCCGCCCAGGTCGGGGGACCAGACGTTGACGGTCAGCCAGTCGCCGTCCGTGTCGTCCGCGCCGGACGCGCCCAGCAACCTGGACTGCGGCGGCGGCGGGCCGAACGTGCCGGCCTGGCGCACTCCGTCCCACGGCTCGGCCGGTGCCGGTGCGGCCAGGCGCAGGGCGCCCACCGGCGGACGGGCGAACGGCACGCCGCGGAAGACGGCCACGCCGTCCTCCATCCGGCCGTGCAGCCTTCCCGTGGCCACCCGTGCCTCCGGGCCGGCGGATCCGATGGCGCTCATGGCACACTCCTCGTCCGGGGTGCCGGCTCCCAC
This sequence comes from Nonomuraea sp. NPDC050643, assembly GCF_040654715.1. Classification (NCBI taxonomy): domain Bacteria; kingdom Bacillati; phylum Actinomycetota; class Actinomycetes; order Streptosporangiales; family Streptosporangiaceae; genus Nonomuraea; species Nonomuraea sp. NPDC050643. Next base: position 71,893 of record NZ_JBFAIM010000072.1, read on the forward strand.
AGCCAGGCGCAGCCATCTTCACCCGAACCTCGGGCCCGCCGCACCTCGATATCGAGCGGGCCGGAGCAGCGGAAGGCTCAAACCAACGCTATCAGCCTTCTGTTAGCATTGATTCATGAGTGATCGGGAAGAGGTCCGGCGGCGCATCATCGACGCCACGGCCCAACTGCTCCGGGACAAGGGCCGCGAAGGAGTGACCACGCGCACCGTCAGCGGTGCGGCCGGCGTGCAGGCCCCCACGCTCTACCGCCTGTTCACCGACATGGACGGGCTGCTCGAGGCGGTCGCGGCCGACGGATTCGCGCGCTACCTCGCGCAGAAGCACAGCCGGCCGCTCACCGACGACCCCGTCGAGGACCTGCGCCGCGGATGGGACACGCACATCGGCTTCGGCCTGGAGAACCCCGCCCACTACCTGCTCATGTACGGCCGGCCCACCCCCGGGCACCGCACCCGCGCCGCCGAGCAGGCACTGCGGCGGCTGCGCATGCTGATCGAGCGCATCGCCGTCACCGGCCGGCTCTCCGT
>NZ_JBFAIM010000073.1:0-69878 GCF_040654715.1 Nonomuraea sp. NPDC050643
GGTACTCGACCGGGGACAGCTCCCGCGCCGCGATCCCGTCCAGCCGCGCCTCGACCCCTCCCTCAGCCTGCGGGTCCAGCAGCGCCTCGACGACATCGGCTCGGGCGGCAGCCCGCACCGCCGCCCCACGGCCGAGCGCACCCCGGACGCCACGGTCAGCCACCCGTCGTAGGGGCACGTCACGGTGCCGACGGCCTTGACCGACACGGACCCGATCCCGCTCCGCCCGGCCAGCTCCCACATGCGCGGCGTGTCACGCGCGTTGAGATCGGCCCACAGCAGGCCCGTCACCCCGATGAACGCCACCCGCCCGGCCGTCTCGTCCGCCTGGGCGGGCAGAGCGGGTGAGCACACCCCCAACACCGCCAGCAGTAGCAGCACCCACCTCACCGGCGGCCCCCATTCGGACGTGGCGATCGACCAGGAACGCGGGACACCCTACCGGCCGGGCCGCTCAGGCGGCGGGCTTCACGGCGATCAACCGGGCCAGCTCCTCCTCGTAGGCGCTCTCGAGCCAGTAGCCGGAGTGCCAGCGCGTCTCCGGCAGCGCCTCCCCGGGAGCGGGCGGCCGCGGGTCCCAGCAGAACCGGTCGACCACGTCCTGCCCGTCGGGCTCGCAGGTGAAGGGGTCGACCCGCCGGAACACCGATCCGCCGATCGGATCGCTCAGCCGGTAGAGGTTGCTCCAGGCCACCGCGTCCCGCACGGCCGCCAGCCCTTCCCCGCCGAAGTAGGCGGGGAAGAAGGGCGCGTACAGGCGGCGCAGCGGCGACCCGTGGGTGAGCAGCCGGGCCCGCCCGCGCAGCTCCGGCCGGAGTTGCAGGGCCAGGGCGGCGAGGATGACGCTCCCCTGGCTGTGCCCGGACAGCACGACCTGGTCGCGCTCGTTCCGGGCGAGCGTGCCGACCCGCGACATCAGCTCGGGGACGACCCGCTCGGTGTAGCAGGGCGGCGACAGCGGGTGGATGGCCCGGGGCCAGAAGGTGGAGACGTCCCACAGGATCCCGATCGTCCTGCGCAGCCGCGAGTCGCTGTACGTCCGCCGCCCGAGCAGGGCCAGCCCGATGATGATCGCCGTCATGGCCCAGCTCCCCACGGAGGCGAGCAGCCCGGCGATCCCCCCGTCCGGGGTGAGCAGCCGCAGCGCGTAGATCACGGTGACGGCGGCGAACCCGGCCACCCCGATCCCGGTGAGCACCGCCATCACGAAGCCGGCCCGGTCGGTGAGCGCGGCCAGCGCCCACCTGCCCGCGACCACCTCGGCGTCGTCCCGCTGCCCGTAGTACGCCTTCAGCTCCGGCGCCAGCCGGGCCGCCTCGCCCCGGCTGCCCAGGTACAGCACGCCGGCCACGACGGCCAGCCCCAGCACCAGCAGCGGCGCCAGGGCCGCCGTCCACCAGACGGGGTCGTCGAGGAAGAGCCTCCTGCCGGGCGGCTCACGGTCGGCGGAGGTGCCGGGGACGCCGAAGAAGGTGGCGGTCCAGAACAGTACGCCGAGCGCCAGCACGTTGACGCCGCCCGCCGCCACCATCAACGTGAACCAGGCCGCCACCCCGCCCAGCGCCCGCCGCTCCCCCGGCCGCTGCCGCCGCTCCATCCGGGCCAGCACGCAGGTGGCCACCAGGATGAACACCCCGATCCCGATGGTCAGCACGAACTGGAACGCTCCAATGCCGATCCCGGGCAGCCGCAGCGGCGGGTTCGCGCTCCCCGGCAGGCCCGCGAGCGCCGCGCCGAACGTGGCGAGGAAGACCAGCGGCGCGGTCGCCCGCAGCGCCCGGCAGGCGAACGTGAGCCCGCCCGGCGTCCGTTCCCCCGTGTGCGGGTCGATCCGCCGGGCGATCGACGGCAGCGTCACCAGCACCACGGCGGCCACCTGCACGCCCGCGTTGGCCAGGGTCAGCGCCAGCCCGGCGGAGGTGCCGGCGAAGGGCGCGGACACGGCCAGGCCGATGGAGCCGATCGAGAAGGCCACGTGCACGACCCGCAGCCGCCACACCGGCGCGCCGCCGTGCCACAGCCGCCCCCGCCCCAGCAGCGGCCCGGACCCGGACCCGGACCCGGACCCGGATGCGGACCCGGATGCGGACCCGGATGCGGACCCAGGCTGGGACCTGGATTGGGGCCCGCCGCCGGGCGGCACCATCCGCTCGTCCCGCCGCCACGTGTGGCGGGCGATCCACCACAGCACCACGACGACCAGCAGCGGCGCCAGCGCCGTGACCGCCAGCCGCTTCGACGGCTCGCCGCCCCAGAGCTGCCCCAGCCAGCGCACCCAGACCGGGGCCGTGTCGAGGGCGCAGGCCCGCCCGGCGGCGGTGCACTGCCAGCCGATGAGATCCACGCAGGCCAGGGTGACGGCGCCGACGAGCGTCCCGGTGAGCAGCAGGGCGAACAGCCGCTGCGCGGCTTCGGTCGCGTGCCGCAGCCGGGTCCCGCCCGCGGGGCGGGGCAGCATGAAGTAGGACAGGTTGGCCAGCGAGAACGGCAGCAGGAGCAGCCACAGCGCGATCGTCCGGCCGCCGGAGGTGAGGTTGCCCCACGCGTACGCCTCCCGGCGGCGGACGCCCGGCACGTCCGGCTCGTCGCCCGCCGGGCGGCCGCCCGCCCACCAGCGCCGGTAGAACCCGGTGGTGCCGTCGCCGGCGACGAGCCTGGGGCAGGGATGGTTGAGGATGCCGGCCGGGGGCGTGCCGGAGACCCCGTGCACGCGCAGCTCGGTCACACCGCCGCAGGTCTCGTCGATGAATCCGTCCATGACCTCAGGATCGGACGCTGGACGTGGTCGCGTACAGTGATTGTTCGATTACTCATCGGAAAGGGTTGCGGACATGCCTGAAACCGGGCCGGGGCCGGGGTGAAAAGTGGTCAGGCGTGGACCGGGGTGACGACCTCGGGGGCGGCCGTCTCCGTGCCGTGGATCACGGCCTCGCAGTCGGCGATCGCCTCCTCCAGCAGCCTGCGCAGCAGCGTGTCCGGGTCGGCGATGCACGCCTGCACGATCCCCACCACCGCGAGCTGCACCGCGTTGGGGGCGGCGTAGCGGCGGAAGCCCTTTTCCGTGATCCGGGCGGCCCGGCTGAAGCGCCTGGCCTGCTCGGCGGCGTGCGGGACCTCCCGCATCGCCCGCAGGCTCCGTTCGCTGAGCCGTCCCGACGGCGCTCCCTCGAGCCTGGCCAGCATCTCCTCGGCCGCCAGCACCGACACCGCCAGCGCGAGCTGGCGCTCGGCCGCCGCCACGGGCAGCGCCATTGTTGCGCAGCGCAGCGCTATCCGCGCGTCCACCCGCAGGTCGTCGCTGGCCAGGCCGATGATGGACGGGACGAGCCGGACGAGCTTGGCCCGGCTCTGGTCGCCGATGTTGTCGTTGACGAGCCGGGCCAGGGCCGCCAGCAACGGATGGGTGCAGGCCGGATGGTCGCTCCAGCGTTCCCCGGCCAGGTAGGAGGCCAGCTCCATGAAGCAGGCGCCACGTTTGGGGTTGCGATGCCTGCCACGGGACAGGACCGGCATGTGATCAAGGTGATTGTCCACAGGTGCTCCACTGCTTCACGCGATCGCCGTTCATCCAGTCTGCGCCGTCGTGCCGCTCAATCCAAGTGAATACCCCGAAAGGTCACAGTCAGACACTTATGACCGCACGAATACCGCCACCGTGCGCGCCGGGACCGTCAGTGCGCCGGTGGCGGGATCGAACGCCGACGCGCGCACGACCGGGTCGTCCGAGGCCGCCTGCACGGGATGCAGCGCCACCTCCCGCCCCGCGAGCGCCGGCATCGGCTGCGTCTGCTCGGACGGGGTCGCGTTGAAGACGACCGTGACCGACGTCCAGCGCGGGTCGAGGCCCGCCGTGTCCACGTGCAGGGCGATCACGCCCTCAGGGGAGCCGGGGAACGACAGCCTCCGCTGCACCTCCGTCAGCGAGCCCAGCGCGAACGCCGGGGTCGAGGCCCTGATCCGCAGCAGCTCGCCGTACCTGGCGCGGGCGGCGCCGATCTCCGCGCAGCCGGGCCTGAGCGCGGGGTCGGCGAGCAGCGGCCTGGCGTAGGGCCACCTCGGCCCGTTGTCCGCCCGGGGCGGCAGGCCCGCGCCGAAGCCGTTGCCCGCCGAGCAGTCCCACAGCAGCCGGTTGAACCAGTCGCCCGAGTCGTAGGAGTTGCGGTCGAGCGACTTCGAGCGCAGCCGCTCGCTGCCCGCGTGCACGAACATCGTCCCCTGCGCCAGCACCGCCGTGGCCAGCGACAGCGCCTGCATGCGCACCCGGTCGGCCATCGGCGTGTCCCGCGGCAGCTTGTACGCCAGCGCGTCGAACAGCGTCTCGTTGTCGTGCGCGTCCACGTACGTCACCACCTCCCCCGGCGCGGCGGCGTACCCGGCGGGCGAGCCGTTGTAGTCGATCTCCGAACCCTTCCGGCCCGAGGGGAGCACGTAGTCGCGCAGGTTCCCGGTCAGCCCGATCCTGATCAGGTCGGCGTAGCCGGCCAGCCTGGCCCGCTGCTGCTCGGGCGTGCCGTTGGCCGGGGAGCCGTTGGGCGCGCCGGCCAGGCCGGAGCCGAAGCCCTGCACGCGCGGGTCGGCGTCGAAGGGGCCGCCGCCGCGTACCGCGTCGCGCAGCCGGTCGTTGAACGTGCCGATGCCGGTCCCGGCCAGGTTGGCCTGCGTGGCCTGCTCGAACCGGGCCCCGTCGGCCACCTCGCCGAAGTTCCAGCCCTCGCCGTACAGGATGATCGACGTGCCGTCCACGCCGTCCTTGTCGAGGGTCAGCCCGTCGAGGGCGCGGCGGACGGCGAGCAGGTTCGCCTTCGGGTGGTGGCCCATGAGGTCGAAGCGGAAGCCGTCGATCTTGTACTGCCTGGCCCAGGTGAGCACCGAGTCCACGACGAGCTTGCCCATCATCGCGTGCTCGGGCGCGGTGTTGGCGCAGCAGGTGGAGGTGGCCACGGTGCCGTCGTCCAGCAGCCGGTGGTAGTAGCCGGGCACGATCGGGTCGAGCACGCCGGTGGAGGAGGTGTGGTTGTAGACCACGTCCATCACCACGCGCAGCCCGGCCTCGTTGAGACCGGCGACCATGCCGCGGAACTCCTTGATCCGGCGGTCGGGCTCGGTCGCGTACGACCCCTCGGGCACCGTGTAGTGCAGCGGATCGTAGCCCCAGTTGAAGGCGTCGGTGGCGGCCGTGCGCGCCACGCACTCCTGCTGCCGCTCCGAGTCGGGCGGCAGCGCGGCCAGGTCGCCGTCCGGCTCGGTCCTGTCGGCCGCGCGCTCGGGGATGCTGGCGACGTCGAACACCGGCAGCAGGTGCACGTGCGTCAGCCCGTCACGTGCCAGGGCCCGCAGCTCCCGCATCCCGGCGGAGTCGCCGCCGAAGGCCGTGTACGTGCCCCGCCGCCCGGCCGGCACGCTCGCGTCGGAGGCGGAGAAGTCACGCACGTGCAGCTCGTAGATCGAGGCCCGCTCCTGCGGCACGGCGGGCGGCTTGGCCAGCCGGTCCCAGCCGGGCGGCTTGTGCGCGGCGGCGTCCAGGCTGACGAGCCGGCTGCGGACCCCGTCGGCGGTGACCGCCAGGCTGTAGGGGTCGGTGACCTCGTTCGTCACGATCTTTCCGGCCTTGGGCGAGTAGACGGTGACCAGGTACGTGTACTCGCGTCCCATCCACGACGGCGGCCCGTGCACCGACCACACGCCGCTCTCGTCGTCGCGCCGCATCCGGTGCACGCTCCGGCCGGGGCCGTAGAGGGCCAGCTCCACCTTCAGCGCCGTCGGCGCCCACAGCGCCAGCTTGGGGACCACCCGGCCCGAGGGGCCCAGTGTGGCGGCCGTGGCCTTGGCCGCGTAGAGGTCGTCGAGCACGCCGGCGATTTGCACGCCGGTCGCGGCCAGCAGCGCGCCGGAGGCGTCCCGTTCGACGGCCACGACCTGGGCGCGCAGCGCGCGGCGTACGTGGCCGGCGTCGCGCGGGTCCACCTTCCACGCCGGGTGTCCGGCCAGGTGCGGCCAGGCGCGCCGTTGCTCCTCGCTCAGCGTCCCCGGGACCAGCCGGATGAGCCGCAGGTCACCGGTCAGGTCACCGCCGTCATACGTGATGTCGCCCTCCGGGCCGAAGGCCAGGAAGTGCCGGGCCTCCGGCTCGGCACGCCAGGTCACCGTGTCGCGGTCGATCCAGTGGGCCCTGGCCTTGCTCAGGTCGGCGTCCGCCACCGGGGTGGCGGCCCGCGGCAGCAGGTCCTCGTCGTCGCTCTTGCGCGTGATGTGACTCAGGCTCTTCGCCCCCTCGAGGCCGCCCCGCACGTGCGCTCCCCTGCCGTCGTCGTTCCCGTCCCGGGAGGCGGTGATGCACAGAGCGTCCCTGAACGGCCGGACGCCTGCAAGTCTTTCAGGAAATTTCTGAAAGGCCACAAACCGCTTCCTCACGGGCACGCCAGCAGACGCGCGCCGGGGAAGGGTCCACAATGAGGGGCGGCCTGCCGACCTAAGCTTTTGACCTGTGCAAACGCCTGGCCGAGTGGGCAGCGGCCCACCGGCCGCCCCGCCTGTCGATCAATGTAACAACTTGCAGAAACCTTACGCCTCCATCTACCGATGCGCGTCACGTCGGCGTAACCTCCGGCTTACTCCGACCTCCGACGAGCTGTGAGGAGAAGGACATGCGACGGCTCTTAACGGCCGCAGCGGTCGTTGCGGCATGCGCTCTGACGGTTTCCGCCTGTGGCGGTGGTGGCGGGCAGACCGCCGCCCCGGCCACGTCGGTCTCCGATCCGTCGAAGATCAGTGGCGAGGTGACATGGTGGGACACGACGCGCCCGGACAGTGAGGGTCCGACCTTCCAGGCGCTGATCAAGGAGTTCGAGGCCAAGTATCCGCAGATCAAGGTCAAATATGTGAACGTGCCGTCGGATCAGGCGCAGAACCAGTTCCAGACGGCCGCGCAGGCCGGCACGGGAGCGCCCGACGTGATCCGCTCGGAGGTGGCGTGGACGTCGCAGTTCGCGTCGCTGGGCTATCTGCAGCCGCTGGACGGCTCGCGGGCGGTGGACAAGCCCGAGGACTTCCTGGCGGGGCCGCTGAGCAGCACGAAGTTCAACGGCAAGACGTACGCCGTGCCGCAGGTCACCGACACCCTGGCGCTGATCTACAACAAGCGCCTGCTGAAGGAGGCCGGACACGAGGAGGCGCCCAAGACGATCCCGGAGCTGAAGCAGACCGCCCTCGACGTCAAGTCCAAGACCGGCGCGGCCGGGCTGGCGCTGAACGTCGACTCCTACTTCCTGCTGCCCTTCATGTACGGCGAGGGCGGCGACCTGCTCGACGTGGCCGGCAAGAAGATCGTGGTGAACTCGCCCGCCAACGTGAAGGCGGTCGAGACGGTCTCCGACCTGATCACCTCGGGCGCCGCGCCCAAGCCCGCCACCACCGAGAGCTACGCCAACGCCATGACCGCCCTCAAGGAGGGCAAGGCCGCGATGATCTACAACGGCCCGTGGGCGCTGTCGGAGATCTACCAGGGCAAGGAGTTCAAGGACAAGGCGAACCTGGGCATCGCGCCGGTTCCGGCGGGCTCGGTCAAGGCCGCGGCCCCCACGGGCGGCTGGAACCTGGCGATCTACGCGGGGTCGAAGAACATCCCGGCGGCGTACGAGTTCGTGCGCTTCATGACCGCGGTCGAGGCCCAGGCGAAGATCGCCAAGGAGATCAGCCTCCTGCCCACCCGCACCTCCGCCTACGACAACGCGGACGTCAAGGGCAACGCCGACGTGGCCGTCTTCAAGCCGATCATGGACACGGCGGTGCCGCGCCCGTGGATCCCTGAGGGCGGGCAGCTCTTCCAGCCGCTGCTGGAGGGCTACCAGTCGCTCGTCGGCGGCAAGTCGGCGCCCGCGGACATGCTCAAGCAGGTCGATCAGCAGTACCGCGGGATCATGAAGGACTGGAGCTGACCCGTGGCGGTCTCGACCGGACGGGTGACCGCCGCGGGCGACTCCGCCCGCGGCAGCCGCCATGACAAGCGGCGGCAGCGGCGCTCCATGTCCACCCACTGGTACGCGTGGGCGATGATCGCGCCGGTGCTGGTCGTGATGCTGGTGCTGATCGGCTGGCCGCTGGCGCGCGGGATCTATCTGTCGCTGACGGACGCGACGGAGGCGAACATCGGCCGCACCATCGGCGTGAACGTCATCCCGTCCACCTACGAGTTCGTCGGCCTGGACAACTACCTGCAGATCCTGACCAGCAGCCTGTTCTGGGACAAGCTCCTGTGGACCGTGGTGTGGACGGCGGCCTGCGTCGCCCTGCACTACGGCATCGGCCTGGGCCTGGCGGTGATGCTCAACCGCCGGATGCGGTTCCGCTCGCTCTACCGGGTGCTGCTGATCCTGCCGTGGGCGGTGCCGGCGTTCGTGGCCGCGTTCATCTGGCGCTACCTCTACAACAGCGACTACGGCGTGATCAACGGCTTCCTCAAGCTGGCCGGGCTGAGCGGCGTCGGCTGGCTGGACGACCCGCTCACGGCGAAGATCGCGGTGATCGCGGTCAACGTCTGGATCGGGGTCCCGTTCATGATGGTCGCCCTGCTCGGCGGGCTGCAGTCGATCCCGGCCGAGCTGTACGAGGCCGCCGAGGTGGACGGGGCGAGCCCGTGGCAGCGGTTCAGGTCGATCACGCTGCCCGGGCTGCGGCAGGTGTCCGGCACGGTGGTCCTGCTCGGCACGATCTGGACGTTCAACATGTTCCCGATCATCTTCCTGGTCACCCGGGGCGGGCCGGGCAGCGAGACGGAGATCCTGGTCACGTACGCGTTCCGCGAGGCGTTCACCGGGATCCGCAACTACTCGGGCTCGGCGGCCTGGGGCGTGCTCATCCTGGCCATGCTGGTGGTGCTCGCGGTCGGCTACCGGCGTACGCTGCGCAGTCAAGGAGATCCGTGGTGAGCGCGACGAAGACCCGTCCTCGCGGCGAGCGGGGCCCGCTGGCCTCCGTCGGCCTGCACGCCGGGCTGCTGCTGGCGGTGGCGATCTCGCTGTTCCCGGTGGTGTGGCTGGTGCTCACCTCGCTCAAGCCGCGCGATAGCTGGCTGTCGGCCGAGCTGCAGTTGTTCAACGACTCCTCGCTGGACAACTACGCCCGCGTGCTGACCGGCACGCAGTTCCCGCAGTGGCTGCTCAACAGCGTGCTGACGGCCGGGCTGACCATGATCCTGGGCGTGTTCCTGGCGGCCACCACCGGATACGCGGTCAGCCGCTTCCGCTTCCCCGGGCACCGGGGCGTGATGTGGCTGCTGCTGATCACGCAGATGTTCCCGGTGGCCATCCTGATCGTGCCGCTGTACAACCTGATGGCCGGGCTGGGGCTGCTGAACCAGATCCCGGGGCTGGTGATCGCGTACATGACGATCGCGGTGCCGTTCTGCGCCTGGATGATGAAGAGCTACTTCGACACCGTGCCGGTGGAGATCGACCAGGCCGGCATGGTCGACGGGCTCACCCCGTTCGGCGTGTTCTGGCGGGTGGTGCTGCCGCTGGCCCGGCCGGGGATCGCGGTGACCGCCTTCTACTGCTTCATGACCGCCTGGGGCGAGGTGGGTTACGCCACGGTGTTCATGTCGCAGGAGGACAAGCGCACGCTCGGGGTGGGGTTGCAGCAGTTCATCGGCCAGCACTGGTCGGACTGGGGGCTGATGACCGCCTCGGCGGTGCTCATCGCCATCCCGGCCGGCGCGGTGTTCCTGCTGGTCCAGCGCCACCTGATCACCGGCCTCACCGCCGGCGCCACCAAGTCGTAGCCCACCGGCCGGACGGCGCCGGCGGATCCCGCGGCCGGCGCCGTCCGCCGGCGCCGTCTCACCTGGCCGACAGGACCTTGGCCAGGGCCTCGGCGACGCAGGCGGCGTTCGCCGGGTCGTCCATGAGCATGGACTGACGGACCCAGTAGACCTCGCGGGAGGCCGCCTCGGCGGCCGGGCAGGGCTCCGCGCGGGTGCCCGCCTCGACCAGCGCGGGGAGGGTGCCGAGCGGCGGGTAGCCGCCGTCGAGGGGCACGCCTTCCGCGGCCATGGCCTCGAGCAGGAACGCGCGGTCGACGGGGACGTGCAGGCGGAGCATGAGCAGGTGCCGCGAGTCGCGCGTGGTCCCGGGCGGCTGCGGAACCACCGTCACGGGCCGGCCCCCGCCGTCGGTGCGGGTGGGCATCGAAGAGGACGCCGTCGCGCCGCCGGTGCGGGTGGCTGCCGGAGAGGACGCCGTCGCGCCGTCGTGGCGGGTGGGTGCCGGGAGGGTGGCCAGTTCGCGTTCGAGGGCCGCGCAGAAGGCGTTCCTGCGGTCGATCTCCTCGTCGAGCCGGTCCAGCCAGGGCAGCAGGAGCGCGGCCTGGATCTCGGTCAGCCGCAGGTTCCAGCCGACGGTGGGATGGCCGTACCAGGCGCCGCCGAGCCGGCGGCCAAGGTTGCAGACGGACCAGACGGCCTCGTGCACGGCCTCGTCGCGGCAGACGATGAGCCCGCCCTCCCCCGCCGTCATCGCCTTGCTCGCCTGGAAGCTGTAGACGCCCGCGTCGCCGAGACCGCCGACCGGGCGGTCCCGGTAGACGGCGCCGTGGGCCTGGGCGGCGTCTTCGACCACGGCCAGGCCGTGGCGGGCGGCGACGGCGTTGAGCGCGTCCATGTCCGCGGGGCTGCCCGCGAGGTGCACCGGCATGATCGCGGCGGTGCGCGGGGTGATCGCCGCCTCCGTCGCCCTGGCCGACAGGTGCAGGTCACCGGCGTCCACGTCGGCGACCACGGGGGTGGCGCCGGCGAGCAGGACGGCCGTGGCCGAGGCGACGAACGTGTACGCCGGCACGATCACCTCGTCCCCGGGCCCGACGCCCAGGCCGCGCAGGGCGGCGAACAGGCCCAGCGTGGCGTTGCCGACCGCCACCCCGTACGCGACCCCGGAGCGGCGGGCGAACGCCTCGGTCAGGTCCGTGCAGGTGGACCCGCCCTGGGTGGCGCCCCACCGGCCGCTCTCCAGCACGGCGGTGACGAGCTTGCGCTGCGCGTCGTCGAGGGGCGGCGGCCATTCGGGCCAGGAGGTGGCGCGCACGGGGGTGCCGCCGTGGATGGCGAGGGTCATGCGAGAGGTCCTTCCAGCAGGCGGGCGAGGTTGCCGCCCTGGATGAGGGCGCGGTCGGCGTCGTCGAGGGGGGCCAGGGCGACGCGGCCGAAGCCGATCCGCAGGTCCAGGAAGCAGGCGTCGGAGCCGTAGACGACACGGTCGGCGCCGACGAGGGCGGCCAGGCGGGCGATCCAGCGGCCGGTCATCTTCGAGCCGCAGATCTCCAGGTGGACGTTCGGGTGCCCGCCCACCAGGTCGGCCGCGCGGGCGAACCCGTACGGCCACAGCCCGGCGTGCCCGAGCAGCAGCGGCACGCCCGGGTGCCGACCTGCCACGGTGGCGAACTGCTCGGGGTCGCTCCACGGGGAGTCGGTCTGGCCGTGGGCGAGCACGGGGAGGCCGAGCTCCCAGACGGGGTCGTAGCGGCGGTCGTCGAGGCGGCACTGGTGCACGTCCGGATGGAGCTTGACGCCCCAGACGCCTTCGCGCGTGAGCCGGTTGCGGTGGTGCGGGTTGTAGACCTGCCAGACCCCGAACCGGCCGGGGTGCCGCTCGGCGGCGGCGAACGCCAGCCGGTTGCCCTCCTCGGCGCTGGGCCCGACGCCGAGCAGGTGGCTGATGCCGATCGCGTCGATGCCGAGGCGGTCCATGAGGGTGACCATGCCGTCGGCCGACTGGTCGGGGATGAGGAAATCGGGCCACGGCCCGAGGTGACCGTGCGCGTCCAGGATCACGACACACCCCCGAGGCCGGACCGACGTTCTTCCGGAACGATCGCGGCACCTCCCCGACCGGACCGACGTCCTTGCGGCGCGATCATCGCGTACCTCCCTGGTCGAGCAGGCTTCCTCCGGAGGCGATCAGGTCGATGTCGGCCTCCGGGAGCTCCAGGTGGTCGAGCAGGAAGCGGGGCCCGCAGTCGTCCATGACGGGCGCGCCGGTGCCGAACACCAGCCGCTCCGCCCCGACGTGCCCCGCCAGCCACTCGACCCCGCGCTGCGTGTTGACGGTGCCGATCTCCAGCCACAGGTTCGGCATCTCGGCCATGAGCTCGCCGACGGCGCGCAGCCTGCGGTACCCGGGGTTGAGCAGCAGGACGCGCAGCGAGGGCAGCCGCCCGGCCAGGCCGAGCAGCTCCCCCGGCGAGGTCTCGTCCAGCTCGATCGCCACCGTGACGCCCGTGGCGCCCACGGCGCCCAGCCAGCGCAGCGCGGTGGGGCCGGTCAGGTCGAAGCGGTGCCGGGCCGGGCAGAGCCGGACCATGGGCACGTCCCAGCGGGGCACGGGTTCGAACGGCTCCGGGAGCAGGACGGGCACCGGGCGGAGCCGGGGGTCGGTGAGGGTGAGCAGGGCCTCGTTCCCGGCGCGGACGTCGGAGTAGAGGCCGAGGGTGTGGGTCACGCAAGCCTGGTGGATGCCCAGCCGGTCCATGTCGGGCCGTGGGTCCTGCGGCAGGTCGTCGAAGGGGACGGGACCGATGAGCCGGTGGGCATCCAAGACGAATTTCGGCACGGACCGAAATTAGCCCTGAGGTGGAGTAACGGTCAAGAGCGGGCAGCGCGGATCGAGGTCGATCCTGGCCAGGTGCCGGCCGCTCAGCGCCCAGGCCCGCCAGGAGCCGGGCTCGAAGTGGAGCTGCGGGTTGGTGTACCAGTCGTCGCCCAGGCCGGTGGCCAGGTGCTTGGCCTCGGTGCCCAGCTCGTAGGCGTTGCCGCCGCCGAAGAACGTGCTCGCGAACACCTTGCCCCGGTGGACGGTCAGCTCGCCGTACCCGGACAGGGTGCCCTGGTGCTTGACCGTCCTGGTGGCCAGGTCGAGCGCGATCCAGGTGCCGGAGTCGCGCTTGTAGAGGCCGTACAGCAGGCCGCCGTGCACCTTGATGTCCTGGAAGGTGCGCAGGCCCGCGACCGGGTCCGCCTGCCACCGCACCGTACGGGAGCGCAGGTCGAAGGCCGCGACGGAGGCCGAGGTCTTGACCGGCGGGACACCGCCCCCGCCGAGGACGTCGCCGCCCAGGTAGACGATGCCCTTGCGGGAGTCGAGCGACAGGCTCATCAGGCTCTGGCCGGGGATGACGCCCGGGTAGGAGTCGATCTGGCCGGTGTCGGGGTCCACGATCGACAGCGCGCCCTCGAGCCTGGCGCCCAGCGGGGCGGAGGCGACGAGCAGCTTGTCCGTCACGGGGTCGTACTCGATGTCCCAGGGGCGCTGCTGGTCGTTGCCCAGGCGGCCGAGGCTGCGGACCTTGTCGGTGCGCAGGTCCATGGAGATGATCTGGCCGCTGGGGTAGATGGCGGCGTAGATCTTGTCGCCGCGCCGCACCAGGTCCTTGGGCTCACCCGGGACGCGGAACCTGCGCTTGTCGCCGGTACGCAGGTCGCGCACGTCCATGAAGAAGTGACCGCCGACGTAGACGGCCCGGCCGGGCACCAGCAGCATGCTCTGCGGCCGTTCGGCACCCGTCGGCAGGCCGGCCTCGATCAGGTCGGTGAACTCGGAGCGGCCGGTGCGCAGGTCCAGCCACCACATGCCGCCGCTGCCGGCGAACCCGGCCAGGGTGTGCTCGTCGACGAGCGCCAGCCGCCTGGTCTCGTCGTCCTGCGACGGCGGCTCGGCGACCTTGGTGAGCGCGCTGTCGCCGGTGCGGTAGCGGTGGACCGCGCCGTCGGGGCGCGAGGTGCCGTACACGGTGCCGTCGGGGGCCACGGTGAGCGCGTCGAGACTGCCCGAGCCGAGCGGGACGTGCCGGGCGTCGGTGCCGTCCTTGCGTACGTCGATCAGCGTCAGCCCGCTCACCGCGAGCACCCGGTCGCCGTGGTCGGCCACGACGCCGATACCCGCCGTGCCCTGGGCCAGCTCCTTGACGGCGCCCGTCGCGCGGTTGATCGCGACCAGTTTGCCCTTGTCGAGCAGGCCCGCATAGACGTTCTCGGCGTCGGCGGCCACCGCCCTGACGTAGCGCTCGCCGGCGGCCAGCACCCCGAAGTCGCGTACGGCGCCGGTGGCGGGGACGTACTCCTTGACCCGGCCGTCGGGGTAGGTGCCGGCGTACAGGGTGCCGTCGGGGGCGGCGGCCAGGCTCCAGATGAAGCCGCCGTTCCGTCCGAACGAGCCGAGGTGCGCGACCTCACCGGTGGCCGGGTCGAAGCGGTAGAGATCGGGCACGGGGTACGTCCCGACGTACACCTTGCCACCGGACACCGCCGTGGCCCAGCCGCCCTCCGGCTCCCCGGTCGCCGGGGCGTCGGGCAGGAACACGCTCCTGACGACCTTCCGGGTGCTCAGGTCGATCTCGGCGAGCACGGGCGGCTTCTGGCCCCGGGTGACGACGTAGGCCTTGCCCTCGTGGACGACGGCGCCCACGATCGCCCCGGTCACCGAGGCCGGCCCGAACGTCTCCACCCGGGGCCGGTCGCACGAGGGCCCCCGGGAGACGGCCTGCGCGGCCGCCGGGGAAAGGGTGACGGCCTGCGCGGGGGCGGCCGTCCGGGAAGGGGTGACGGCCTCGGCGGGGACGGCCGTCAGGGAAAGGGTGGCGGCCAGGGCCGCTAAAACCGCGAGGGAACTGCGCGGCATCGCCGCACCTCCTTGTTGCCCAATTTTGGCCCAGACCGTAATCTGCTGAACGCGATTAGTCAATGGAGGCGCGCGTGACGGCGTTCGACGCATGGGAACTGGTCGGCGAGCTCGAGGTGACCCTCGACGTGGACGTGCTGGTGGGCGCGTATCCCGACCGCGACGGCCCGCCGGGGACACCGGAGTCCGTCCTGAAGACCCTGACCGACCACCGTATCGGGAGGGGCGCGGTGGCGTCCCTGCGAGCCGCCCTGTTCGACATGCGCTCGGGCAACGACGAGGTGCTGGCGCTGGGCGACGCCGTGGTCCCGGTGGGGGCGGTGGACCTGCGCGACCCCATCGGCGCCGTACGCGAAATCGACCGGCTCGCGCCCCTGGGCGTCAAGGCCATCCGGCTCTTCCCCGACGAGCAGGGCGTCGAGGCGGGCTTCCCCTCGGTCCGGCACGTCGCGAAGCGGGCCGCCGCGCTCGGCCTGGTCGTGCTGACCGGCGGGGACGTGCGGCGGTTCTGGCAGCCGTTCAGCGGCCTGGAGGCCACGGTGGTCTTCCTCGACACGCACTTCTACCACCTCGGCGACTTCCTCGTCGCCGCCGCCGACGAGCCGGGCTTCCACACCTCGACCCGCCTGCTCAACTCCCCCGACGCGCTGGAGACCGTACCGGCCGACCGGCTCCTGTACGGCTCCCGCACCCCCCACTACGAACCGCTCGTCCCCCTCCTGCGCCTGGCGACCGGCGGGCTCGGGCCCGACCAGATCGCCGCCGTGGCGGGCGGCAACGCGAGGAGGCTGCTCGGATGATCATCGACGTGCACGCGCACTGGGGCCCGTGGTTCTTCACCATGGACGTGGCCGGCGCCAACGTGGCCACCATGGACCGCTTCGGCATCGACCTGTCGATCGTGTCGGCCACCGAGGCGGTGATCTACGACGCCCCGGCCGGCAACCGCGCCCTGGCGGCCTGGCTGGCCACCCAGGACCGCCACCTCGGCTACGTCACCATCAACCCCCGCAGGCTCGCCGACGGCGAACGGGACCTGCGCGAACACCTTCCCACCGGCAGGTTCGTCGGCGTCAAGATCCACACCGACTACACCAGGTCGCCCGCCGACTCTCCCCAGACGCGCGAGGCGCTGGCCATGGTCGCGGCGGCCGGGGTGCCCGCGCTCGTCCACACCTGGGGCACCACGGTCCTGGACCTGGCCCAGACCTGTATCGACACGCCCGGCCTGCGGGTCATCGCGGGCCACATGGGCGCCGACGGCTTCGCCCACGCCGTGGAGGCCGCGAACGCCTGCGACCGCCTCTACCTGGAGCCCTGCTACTCCCACGCCCCGGCCGGCCGCATCGCCCAGGTGGCGGCCGGGGTGGACCCCACGCGCCTGCTCTTCGGCACCGACTCGACCCTCATCGACCCGGCCTCGGCGTTCGGCGCGGTGGCGGCGGCCGGCCTGGACGCGGAGACGGCCGAGCTGGTCGCGTGGCGCAACGCCGTCCGGCTTTTCGATCTGGACATTACGGCCTAGGCCGTTATAGCGTGCGGCCAACCTTCACGAGGAGAACCCGCGTATGATCCCCCGCCGCCGTTTCCTCCAAGCCGCCACCGCCTCCGTGGCCGTCGCGGCAGCCCTCCCGGCCGCGCCCGCGCAAGCCTTCGGCCGCGAGCCGGAGGGCACGATCACCGACCTCGGCCCGGCCAGCGTCGCCAGCCCCCTGGGCAACGGCGAGTTCGTCGGCGACGTGCTCTACATGGGCTCGCGCGGCCTGGCGCCGAACGTCGTCGGGGCCTGGGACCTGGGCCAGGACAAGGTCACGGCCCACTTCGAGATCCCCACCGGGGTGGGCATCTGGGCGATGTGCAAGGTGGGCACCGACGTCTACGCCGGCACCCATTCGCGGTCCGACCTGTACAAGATCGACACGCTCACCGGCACCACCACGAAGGTCGCCGAGTACCCCGACCCGTACATCTGGACCATGGCCGCCTCTCCCGACGGCAAGGTCTACCTCGGCATGTCGCAGCCGGGGCGCGTGGTCGAGTACGACCCCGCCACCGGCGCCAGCCGCGACCTGGGCCAGCCGGCGCCCGGCGAGGCGTACGTCCGCAGCATCCAGGCCGACGACACCCACGTGTACGCCGGCGTGGGCAGCAACGCCCACCTCGTCGCCATCGACAGGCGGACCGGCGAGAAGCGCGAGCTGCTGCCCGCCGAGGTGGCCGACCGCGACTGGGTGTCGAGCATGTCCATCAGCGACACGCACGTGGCGGGCGGGATGAACTCCCTGGCCGAGCTGCTGGTGCTGGAGAAGGCGAACCCGGCCGCGTACAAGGTGGTCAAGGCCACGGCACCGGGCGAGAAGTACGTCGTCTCGGTGCTGGTCCACGACGGCTGGGTGTACTTCGCGGGCCGGCCCACGGGCACCTTCTACCGCTACCGGATCGCGGACGGCGCCTACGAGGTGCTCGGCGTGCCGTACCCGGAGGCGGCCACCGTCCGCATCCTCGAGCACGGCGGCCTGATCTACGGCATCCAGGACCCGGGCGTCTTCGTGTACGACCCCGCCACCGGCGCGATCGACTACGTGAGCCACGTGCAGAAGGGGTTCCGAGCGGCCCCCGAGGAGCCCATGTCCGTGCACTCCGACGGCAAGCGCGTCTACGTCGGCGGCAAGGGCGGCTGCGACGTCCACGAACTGGCGACCGGCAAGGTCACCCGGCTGCCCATCCCCGGCGAGCCGAAGACCATCATGACCGTCAAGGACACCACGTACCTCGGGGTCTACACCCAGGCCGCCCTCTACTCCCACCAGGCCGGCGATCCCGAGGCCAAGCTGCTGTTCCGCACCGGCCACAACCAGGACCGGCCGAAGGACCTGGTCCACGACACGCTGACCGGGCTGATCGTGATGTCCACCCAGCCGGAGCCCGGGCACCAGAACGGCTCCCTCGACGTCTACGACCCGAGGACCGGCAGGCTCGACACCTACCGCCCGGTCGTCGAACGCCAGACGGTGTTCTCGCTGACCACCCTGCTCGGCACCGCCTACCTGGGCACCAGCACGCAGGAGGGCCTGGGCTCGCCGCCGGTGACCCCGACGGCCAGACTGGCGGCCTTCGACCTGCGTACCCGCAGGGTGAAGTGGGAGATCGAGCCCGTGCCGGGCGCGAACGCCGTCATGAGCCTCAAGCACACGCCCCTCGCCGTGTACGGGATCACCGACAAGGGCGTCCTGTTCGAGTACGACCTGCGCAGGCGCAAGGTCACCCGCACGCTCAAGGTCTGCGAGCGCGGCGGGGACCTGCTGCTGTCCGGGCTGAACGCCTACACCAGCGACGAGGACGCGGTCTACAAGATCAACCTGATCTCGTTCACGTCGAAGCGGATCGCCGAGGGGCTGGCGAGCGACTGGTTCGGCGGCGGCTCCCGCCTCAACATCGACCCCTCCCGCCGGGCCCTGTACGGCCTCAAGGGCCGCAACCTCATCCGCATCGCCATCTGAGCCACCTGAACCATCTGAGCGGCCTGAGTCAGCTCAGCTCAGGCCGCTCAGGCCGTCTCAGCCCGAGGCGGCCGCGATGACCGTGGCGCGTTCCCCGTCCGGCAGGGCGGGGCCGTACGGGTCGCAGGCGTGCGACTCCGGGATGAGCCCCTCCTCGGCGGCCAGCCACAGCATGCGCTGCACATAGCCCTCCATGGGTGCCGTGAACGTGGCCGCCGCCAGCCGGTCCAGCCGCGCGGAGGCCTTCTCGAAATCGCGCAGGTCCTCGCCCGCGAACGCGCGCAGGACCGCCGCCGTCGTCTCCACCGACGCGGCCGCCAGGCCCACCAGCGCCGCCTGGGCGCCCCACAGGAGCGACGGGCCGAACATCCGGTCCTCGCCGGTGATGGCCAGCCGGCCGGCCTCGTGGGTGAGCGCGATCGTCTCCTGGCAGCCCATCGCGTCCGACAGCAGCGCCGTCTTGAGCCCGGCGACGCCGGGGTGGGCGAGGATCTCGCGCAGCACGGCGGGCGGGCACGGCCGGGTGTACAGGTCGAAGGCGATCATCGGCACCCCGGCCGCCGCCCAGACCTCCGCGTGCAGCGCGACCCGGTCGCCCTCCGTCGGGAACACCAGCACCCCGTCGGCGCCCAGGCCGGCGGCCGTCCGGGCGTCCTCGGGGGTGCCGACGCCGGCGATGACCGGGACGCCCGTGCGGCGGGCACGGGTGATCAGGCCGGCGCGGACGTCCGGGGTCAGGAAGGGGCCGCGCCCTGTGTGCGCCAGGACGGCCAGCGCGTCGGCGCCCGAGGCGATCAGGCGCCGGTAGTACGACTCCGCGAGGTCGAGGTCCACCTCGCCCGTCCGCGTCATCGGCGTCGCCGCGGCGGCCACCAGGGCGCCGCGCAGGCGCTCGCGCAGCCGTGCGGCGCGCGGGTCGATCGGCGTGCTCATCATCGCTCCCCTCACCGGATGTTCCGGGCGACAAGCGTAGGCCGTCAGTCGCCGCTCACTTCAGCCCGGTCATCGCGATGCTGTTGACCAGGTAGCGCTGCAGCAGGAAGAAGACCAGCAGGCAGGGCACGGCCGAGACGGCGGCGGAGGACATCAGCGTCGCCCACTGCAGCTCCTCCGTCTTCAGCACCGTCAGCCCCACGGTCAGCGTGCGGGTGGCGTCGCTCTGCGAGATGACCAGCGGCCACAGGAAGTCGTTCCAGTGCCACAGGAAGACGAACACGCCCAGCGTGGCCAGGATCGGCTTGGTCAGCGGCACCACGATCGTCCAGTAGACGCGCAACTCCGAGGCGCCGTCCACCTTGGCGGCGTCGAACAGCTCGTCGGGCAGGCCCAGGATGAACTGGCGCATCAGGAAGACCGCCTGCGAGTTGGCCAGCGTCGGGACGATCAGCCCCCAGAAGGTGTCGGCGCCGCCGAAGTCGGAGACCAGCACGTAGAGGGGGATGAGCGTGGCCTGGAACGGCACCATCATCGTGGCCAGGAACGTCCACAGCATGGTGTCGCGGCCGGGGAAGCGCTTCTTGGCGAACGCGTATCCGGCCATCGACGAGGTCAGCAGGATGACGACCACCGAGACGGCCGAGTAGACGAACGAGTTGAGCGTCCACTCGGCGAACCCGGAGGCGTTCAGCACCTGCGTGATGTTGTCGAAGGTGAGCGAGTCGGGCCACTGCGCGGGCACGGTCGGCTCGCCACGCGGCGAGAGCGCCACGATGATCATCGCGATGAACGGGCCCAGGGTCAGCAGCGAGATGACCGAGAGCAGCGTGTACAGGGCCCACTTCCCGCCGCGGCGGCGGGGCGGTGCGGCCCGCCGGTCCGATCGGGCGGCGGCCGGGCGGGTGGCCGTCAACGTCACGTGTTCCCCCTTCCGACGAAGCGGCGCTGGATCAGCGAGATGATCAGGATGACGGCGAACAGGACCATCCCCCAGGTGGCCGCGTAGCCGAACTCCCAGAACCTGAAGCCGCGTTCGAAGATGCCGTAGATCAGGGTGTAGCTGGCCTTGGCGGGGCCGCCGCCGGTCATCACGTAGATCGTGTCGAAGACCTGGAACGAGGCGATCGTCTCGATCACGAGCACGAAGAAGAGCGCGGGCTTGAGCAGGGGAAGCGTGATGCTGCGGAAGCGCTGCCAGGGGCCGGCGCCGTCGACCCTGGCCGCCTCCAGGTACGAGCCGGGGATGGCCTTCAGCCCGGCCAGCAGGATCAGCATCGAGTAGCCGAAGCCCTTCCAGCACGACACGAGGGCCAGCGCGGGCAGCACCAGCTCCGAGCGTTCCATGAAGGCCACGGGGGCGAGGTCGAGCTTGGCCAGCACGCCGTTGACGAGGCCGTCGAACTCGTAGATCCAGCGCCAGATGAGGCCGGCGAAGACGAAGCTGGTGACGTACGGCAGGAAGAGGATGCCACGGAACAGGCCGCGCAGGAAGACGACCGAGTTGAGCAGCAGCGCGGTCGCGAGCGAGACCAGCACGACCAGCGGCACGTAGATGGCCGCGTACACCAGCGTGACCCGCAGGCTGGACCAGAAGTTCGCGTCGTTCACGAGCCGGGCGTAGTTGTCGGCGCCGACGAAGTCCCACTCGCCGCCGATGTTCCAGTTCGTCAGGCTCATGCCGGCCACCCCGAGGGTGGGGAAGATCTTGAAGATCAGGAACAGCACCAGCATGGGGAGGACGAACAGCAGTCCCGTGATCGGATCGCGCAGGCGATGACGCACCGGGGTTCACACCTTTCCGAAAAGACGGGGCCTCCCGAGGGGGAGGCCCCGATCGTGTCAGCCGCCGCTGGCCAGCAGCTCGTTGCCCTCCTTGGCGGCGGCGTCGAGGGCCGTCTTGGCGTCTTCCTTGCCGATCAGCGCCGCCTGTACGTGCGTCGCGATCATCGCCATCACCTGGCGGGCCTTCGGGTGGGTGTCGCCGGGGAAGGCGAACTCCAGCGACTTGGCGAATTCCTTGGACGCCGCCGACTGGTCGGGGATCGTCACATCGGTGCGCGCGGAGAAGAAGCCCGACTCCTTGGCCAGCGGCGCGGCCACCTCGGGCGAGGCGATGTAGGCGGCGAACTTCTTGGCCACGTCCTTGTTCTCGGAGTGCTTGGCCAGGACCAGCCCGCCCGGGATGCCGAACGCGACCCGCTTGGTGCCCTCCAGCGGCAGGCCGATGCCCACGTTCTCCGCGCCGATGGCGGCGCCGAGCTGGTCGGCCATGAGGGCCGTGGCCGCGTGGTACATCGCGCTCTTGCCCGCGGCGAGCGCGCCGCCCTCGATGTCGTTGGCCTTGCTGGCGGTGTTCTCCGGCAGGCCGCCGACGGCCTTCAGGTCGAGCAGAAGCTGCAAGCTGTCGACGCCCTGCTGGGCGTTGACGGTCACGCTCTTGCCGTCGGGCGAGAACACCGAGCCGCCGTTGGCCCACAGGATCGGGTAGAAGCTCTGGTTGAGCGAGGTCTCGGGCTTGCCCGGGTAGTCGAGGACGGCGACCTTCTTGGCGGCCAGCTTGGGGGCGGCCTCCTTGAGCTCGGCCAGCGTCTCGGGCACCTTGGTGACGCCCGCGTCGGCGAACAGCTTCTTGTTGTAGATGGGGGCCGTGATCGTCTGGTAGATCGGCACGCCGTACAGCTTGCCGTCCACGCTCAGCGCGGTGAGCGAGTTGGGCAGGTAGGCGCCCTTGTCGGCGGTGATCACGTCGTCCACGGGCTCGAGCGTGCCCTGCTGGGCGTACTGGGGGATCTGGTCGGGGCCCAGCACGACCAGGTCGAATCCCTTCCTGGAGGCCAGCGCCGTGGTGACCTTCTCCTGGCGGCCGTCCCAGGGCTGCTGGTCGATGGTGACGTCGATCGTGGGATTCTTGGCCTCGAAGTCCTTCTCGACCTTGTCCCAGAAGGCCTTGTGCTTGGCCTGGTCCGCGATGACGGGATACATCCAGAGTGTCACCGTGCTCTTGTCCGAGCCCGAGCCACCGGACCCGCACCCGGCGATCACGACGCTCAGGGCGGCCGCGATTCCGGCTGCCGCTACCTTCCTCATCGGTGGCTTCCTTTCATGAATACCGGTCCTGACCGAAACCTAGTGAGCGGGAGGAACCGGGGTCAATGCCTGATACATGAACGTAACTAGGACCTGCCGGGACGGCTCCTGACGGCGTCCGCGATGGCCGCCACGTGCTCGGGCGTGTAGTGCTCGTTCCAGTCGATGACGAGGAGCGTGCTCTCCACGAGCCGCTCGGCCTCGGGGCAGGCGGCCGGACGGTAGCCGTCGAGGGGGTAGGCCGACGTGCCGTACACCGGCCGGCCCCACAGCGGGGCCCGGTTGAGGGGCTCCTTGAGGTAACCCGCCCGCGCCGGAATCCCGGCCTCGCCCAGGTGCGCCGCCAGCTCGGGCGCGCCGCCGCCGGGCAGCACCAGCGGGAACAGCCACCAGGCGTGCCCGCCGGGCCGTGGCAGCCCGATCCCCTCGACGCCGCTCAGGGCCGCGACGAGGGCTTCGGCGCTGCGGCGGCGGGCGGCGACCACGCCGGGCAGCTTCTCGAGCTGGGCGCGGGCCACCGCGGCCTGCAGCTCGGTCATGCGGTAGTTGAGGCCCAGGCTCTCGTGCGAACGGCCCGCGGCCCGGTCCCAGCCCTTGTCCGCGAACAGCCGCATCCGCCTGGCCAGCTCGTCGTCGTCGGTCAGGGTCAGGCCGCCGTCGCCGCAGGTGATGTGCTTCCACTGCTGCAGGCTGAGGGTGCCCACGTGGCCGGCGGTGCCCGCGTAGCGGCCGCCGGGCAGCTCGGTGAGCCAGGCCTGGGCGCAGTCCTCGACGAGCGTCAGGCCGTGCTCGTCCGCCAGCGCGCGCAGCTCGCCCACCTTGGCCGGTGCGCCGAACAGGTGGACCGCCATGATCGCCCGGGTTCGCGGGCCGATGAGCTTCGCCACGGCGTCCGGATCGAGGTTGCCGTCCGACGGATCGACGTCCGCGAAGACAGGAACGGCGTTCTGCGCCAAGATGGGGGCCACGGTCCCGAAATCCGTGATCGGTGTCGTGATGATCTCGTCCCCGGGGTCCGGCGCCGCCGCAACGACCGACAGATGGAGGGCCGCGGTGCCGGAGCTGCACGCGATCGCGTGGCGGGAGCCGTACAGCTCGCCGATCTCGCGTTCGAGCGCCCGCGTCTCGGTCCCCCAGACGGAGCTGAGCATGCCGGAGCGGATGACCCGCTCCAGTGCCGCCACCTCCTCGTCGCCGAGAGTACGGCCCGCGGGCTCGGCCATGTTGGGAAAGTGCAGGGTCACCGGTTAACCTTTCGGTCTAGTCCGTAATGAGGGAGAAGGAGGCGCGGGTGGGTATCGTCATCGGAGTCGTCGGCCCGCACGATCTGGTCGACGACGTCGCGGCGACCTGCGAGGAGCAGCCGGGGGTGAGCACGCTCCGGCTCGACTACGACCACGAGTCGCAGGCCCCGGCCATCGTCGAGGCCCACACCGCCGCGGTCGAGGGCTGGCTGTTCACCGGCATCGTCCCGTACATGCTGGCCCGCAACGCCGACGTGCTCTCGCGTCCCGCCGCGTTCGTCGACTACTCGGGCGCGACACTGCTCAGCGCCCTGGTACGCCTTCAGCACGAAGGCCACGACATCACCTGCCTGTCCATCGACACCATCTCCCCCGCCGACGTCACCGCCACGTTCCTCGAGGCCGGACTGCCCACCGACCGGCTGCGCACCCTCGGCTACCGGCCGGAGACCACCTCCAAGAAGGTCATCGACTTCCACCGCCGCGGCCCGTCCCACCCCGTGATCACCTGCCTCAGCTCGGTGCACGAGGAGCTGCGCGACAAGATGCAGGTGCTGCGGCTGGCGCCGTCGGTGCACTCGGTACGCGTGGCGCTGCGCCAGCTCCTGCTGACCGCCGAGGGCCAGGCCCAGGAGGACGCGCAGATCGCGCTCGGCCTGGTCGAGATGGACGGCGAGGAGGGGCTGCTGCGCGAGGCCGGCGCGCTGGGCGGCACGCTGGCCGCCTTCCGCGGCGGCACGCACCTGCTGGTGACCACCCGCGGCCCCCTGTACGACGCCACCGGCGGCTTCACCGGGCTGCCCATGCTGGCCCGGCTGGCCGCCCACACGAGCGTGGCCCGGGTGGGTTTCGGCCTCGGTCGCAGCGCGGCGGAGGCCGAGAGCCTGGCCCGCCGGGCGCTGGCCAGGGCCCGGCGGATCGGGAACGTGGCGGCCGTGCTGTCATTGCGGGCCGACACCGACATCGTCCTGGAGTCGGTGACCAGCGCACCTTCCGGCGAGCAGAACCTGTCGGTGCTGGCCCGGCGCGTGGGCCTGTCGGTGCCCACCCTGGAGAAGCTGCTCGAGGCCCGCGAGGCGGCGGGCGGGGAGGCGCTGACGACTCGTGAGATCGCCGAGCGGCTCGCCGTACAGCAGCGGACGGCGCGGCGCATGCTGCACCGGCTGGAGCTGGCCGGGCTGGCCGAACGCACCGGCAACCTGACCAGCGGCTCCAGCGGCCGCCCCCTGACCCTCTACCGCCTCACCCTGTAGCCCCGTCCGCAGCCCCTCGAAACCCCACAGCCCGTCGGAACCCCGCAGGCCCTCGGGCCTTCCGCGCCCTCGCAGCCGAGCCGACCGGCCCGACCCCGCCGAGGCCGATCCCGCGCCGGTCGGCTCTGTGCGGGTCAGTCGTGTGCGGGCCGGCCTTGCCCTGGCCGGTTCTGCTATGTCAGCCATCGGTCCAGGCCCTCGGCCACGAAGTCGTCGTCGCGGAGCCATGGGTAGGCGGCCCACACGCGGTCGATCTCCGCGAGCTGGCCCGGTGAGAGGTCCTCGGCCGGGTCCAGGCACCAGCGGCCATCCAGCAGCCCCTGGCGGCGCAGCACCTCGTGGATGCCGGGGATGCAGCCGTGGAAGCCGTTCGCCGAGTCGAAGATGGCCGCGTTGGCGTCGGTGAGGTGGCCGTCGAGGCTGAGCAGCCGGCGTACCGCCGCGTCGTCGCCGGACCGCGCCAGCGTGGCCTCCTCCAGCAGCTCCACCGCCCGCCGCACCCAGACCGCCCACTGGCCGAGCAGCCCGCCGACGAACTCCACCTCGACCTCGCGCCCGTCCACGACCACGCGGTGGGTGGTGATGAGGTCGGCCAGGATGTGGTCGTCGTTGCCCGTGTAGAGCGCCAGGTCACCGGCCCGCCCCGCCCGTACGACGCCGTGCAGGACATCGAGCGTGCGGTACCGGTCGAACGGCGCGACCTTGATGCCCACGACCGACTCGATCGCCGCCAGCCGCGTCCAGAACTCGCGCGACAGGGAGCGCCCGCCGACCGCCGGCTGCAGGTAGAAGCCGATCACCGGCAGCACCTCGCCGACGGCCCGCGCCCGCTCGATCAGCCCGTCCTCGTCGAGCTCCCGGTACGGGCTGAGCAGCACCATGTGATATCCGAGCGACCTGGCCAGCTCCGCCTCCGCGACCGCCTGCGCCGTGGGCCCGGTCGCGCCCGCCACCAGGACGACCTCGCGGTGGAACTCCTTGGCCGCGCCGGCGGCCAGTTCGAGCACGGGCGGCAGCAGGTCGGTGCCGTGGATGGCGAACTGCGTGGTGTGCACGCCCACCGCCAGCCCGCCCGCCCCGGCCTCCACGTAGTAGCGCGTGAGGGCGCGCTGACGGCGCTCGTCCAGCTTCCTGTCCTCGGTGAGCGCGAGGGGATGGGCCGGGATCACCAGCCCTCGCCTGAACAGGTCGCGCACGGACGTCTGCGCCTCCGGAGCCGTGCTGAGCACGTGAGGTCCCCCTTTTTCTTCGTGAGTGAGCACGCGGGTCAGAAACGCCCGTCGCGGCGTTCGAACTTGGTCGGCTTGCCGAGCAGCGGGCCGCCGTCCGCGACCCAGCGCGCCGTGTGCTCGATGAGCTCGGCGGGGGTCAGCTCGGGGTAGCCGTACAGCCGGTGGCAGCGGGAGGCGTTCGACAGCAGCGCCGTCGGGGCCTCCTCGCCGGTGAACACCGGCTCCTTGCCGAGGGCGGCGCCGAGCGCGCGCGCCGCCTGCCGTACCGAGATGAGCTCGGGGCCGGTGACGTTGAGCACGTACGGGGGCACGCCGGCCAGCAGCAGCGACCTAAGCGTGACCTCGTTGGCGTAGCCCTGCCAGACGACGTTCACCTGACCCGTCGCCAGGTCGATGGGCTCTTGCGCGAGCACCTTCTGGGCCAGGTCGACGAGCACGCCGTACCGGAGCTCGACCGCGTAGTTGAGGCGGATCAGCGACAGGGGCGTGCCGGTCGTCTCGGCGAAGTGCGTCAGCACGCGCTCCCTGCCCAGGCAGCTCATCGCGTAGTCGCCCACGGGGCCGACGGGCGCGTCCTCGGTGCTGCCGCCGCTGGTGACGGGGACGAGGGGGTAGACGTTCCCGGTGGACAGGGCGGCGATCCTGCTGCCGGCGAACCGGTCGGCCACGCGGCCGGGCAGGTAGGTGTTGGTGAACCAGGTGGCGTGCTCGCGGCCCTGCGTGCCGAACTTGGCGCCCACCAGGAACACCACGTTGGGCGCGTCCGGCAGGTCGCGCAGGGCCCGCTCGTCGGCGACGTCCGCCGCGACCACGGTGGCGCCCTCGTCCTGGAGCGCCTGGGCCAGGCCCGGCTCGGAGAAGCGGGAGACCGCGATGACGCGGCGGTCGCCCTGGGAGGCGTTCAGCGCCAGCCGTACCAGGCTGGGGCCCAGTTTGCCGCCGGCGCCCAGGATCATGATGTCGCCGTCGAGTCTGCCCAGATCGTCGACGAGCCCGGGGCTCGGCCGTGCCAGCCGTTCCTCGAGCTCCGCTGTCGTCCGCACGCGGTTTCCTCCATCCGTGATTTACGGTCCAGACCGTAACCGCGCGAGGCTTCCGCTGTCAACGGGCAGGGCCCGCTCAGACGGCCTCACGTGCGGAAATGATCACGTCGAGCACGGCCCTCGTCTGCCGCCACGGCACCGGGCTGGGCGCTCCGCCGACCATGGCGAGGAACGCCTCGATCGTGCCCTCGTACCCGAGGCCCCTGATCGGATCGTCGCCGCACTCGATCACGATCGTCTCGGTGGAGTCGCGTTTGTGCAGGGTGACGCTGTACTGCTCGGACTCGGAGACGCCGAGGATCTCGACCGTGCCGGTGATGCCGTCGTCCCAGCGCAGCGCCATGACCCCGGTGTCCTCCGATCGCAGCGTCCGGTAGTGCCGCCTCGCCCCGGCGGCCCCCGCCAGCCGTACGTCGGGTCCCAGCAGCGCCACCAGCAACTCCACGCCGTGGATCCCCATGGTCACCATCGTCCCGCCGCCCTCGCCGGGCGTGTCCTGCCAGGCGTTGTAGCCGTTGGCCCACATCCCCACGTCATGCCGTACGGTCGCCCGCACGGCCAGCACCTCGTCCCGCTCGACCCGCCTCCCCGCGAAGGCCGGCGCGAAGCGCAGCACCGAGCCGGACAGGACGCGGTCGTGGATCGGCAGGCGGTCGAGCCGCTCGAGCTGCTCGCGGCTGGCGGCGGCGGGCTTGTTCACGAAACAGGCCGCCCCGGTCTCCAGCACCTTGGCCAGCGCCTGCGGCACCTGCGGGTTGGGCACGGTCAGCACCACCCCGTCGAGCGGCCCCGCCAGCGCCTCCTCCAGGCTGCCCGCCACCTTGACCTGGGGGTGTTCGTCGGTGAAGCGCCGCAGCCGCTCGGGATCCCGCTCCCAGACGACGAGCTCGGCGTGGCGGGCCAGGGTGCGGGCGTCGGTGTAGGGGTGGCTGGTGGCGAGCCCGGCGAGAGCGATACGCACGGTGGTGGTCTCCGTTTCGTGCACGGCTGTCGGAAGTGCAGACCATCATGGCAGCGCGTCCACGGCGGGGCCCGCGCGGCCGATTCTCCGTGCCGCCTGCCGGGCTTCCAACCCCGTCGTGAAAGCGGTTTGCGCAGCTCAGGGAAGCCTCTCCTTCGTTGCGGATCTTGTGGCGGATATGCCACATTTACGACATAAGGACAATTATTGGAGGGCACGCATGACCATCGAGCTCGACCGACCGCACTCCCCTGAGCGGCACCACCGCCACCGCGACGTGACCGGTGGCTGGCTGCGGCCCGCGGTGTTCGGGGCGATGGACGGGCTCGTGTCCAACTTCGCGCTGATCGCCGGTGTCGTCGGCGCCGCGGGGGCCGGGCAGGGGGCGGTGCTGGCCGGGTTCGCCGGGCTGGTGGCGGGGGCTTGTTCCATGGCGGCCGGGGAGTACACGTCGGTGAAGTCCCAGACCGAGCTGATGCGGGCGGAGATCGCCGTCGAGCGGCGGGAACTGGCCCGCAACCCCGTGGGCGAGCAGGCCGAGCTGGCGGCCCTCTACCGGTCCCGCGGGCTCGACGCCGACCTGGCGGAACGCGTCGCCAAGGGGTTGTCGGCGGATCCCGAGCAGGCGCTCCGGGTGCACGTGCGCGAGGAGCTCGGCGTCGACCCGGACGACCTGCCGTCGCCGTACGTGGCCGCCGGCTCGTCGTTCTGCGCCTTCGCGGCGGGGGCGCTGGTGCCGCTGGTGCCGTTCCTCTTTGGGGCGTCGGGGCTGGTGGTGGCGCTGGTGGCGAGCGTGGTGGCGCTGTTCGGGTTCGGGTCGGCGGTGGCGGCGATGACCGCCCGGCCGTGGTGGCTGGGCGGGCTACGGCAGCTCGCACTCGGCGTGGGCGCGGCCACCGTCACGTACGGGCTGGGCCACCTCCTCGGCGTCACGGTGTCCTAGCCGTGACGCCGCCCTGGATGCGGCGACGCCCTGGATGGTGACGATCTCCCGCATGTAACGGTGGCGGGCTATGGGCGGTTGGTGGCGGCCAGTTTGATGCCGAGGCCGATGAGGGCGGCGCCGGTCAGGCCGTCCACGGTCCTGCGGACGGCCGGTCGGGCGAAGACCTGGCGGAGGGTGCCCACGATGTTGGCCACCACGAGGAACCACGCGACCGTCCCGCCCAGCGCCACCGCCGAGAACACCAGCGTGTCCCTGAAGGTCGCGCCCGAGCTGACGAACTGCGGGACCAGGGCCACGAAGAACAGCGCCGCCTTGGGATTGAGCACGTTCGTCAGGAGTCCTTCCGCGAACGCCGCCCAGGAGCCGCGCCCACCCGGGTCGGGGACGTCCAGCATGAGCTCCCCTCCCCCGCGCAACGCCGAACGCAGCGCCTTGATCCCGAGATAGAGCAGATAGGCCGCACCGACCACCTTGACCACGGTGAACGCCATGGCCGAGGCGGCCAGGAGCGCCGCTATGCCCGTGGCCGCCGCCACCACCCAGACGGACACCCCCACGGCGATCCCCACCGCGGCCGCCATGCCATGCCCGCGCCCCGACACGGCCGACCGGCGCACCACGACCGCGAAATCGGGGCCGGGCGAGATCGCCCCGAGCAGCACCACTCCACCGAATGCCACGATCTGCGTCATTGACGTCATGGCGTCCACCTTATGAGCGCCCACCATCCAAGAGAATCAAGGCCCCAAGGCACGCGGGCGCCCAAGCACACCAACGCCCCAAACGTGCCGGCCGCCCGACCGCACCGACCTCCCGAGCATGCCGGTGTCCCGAGCATGCCGGCGGCCTGAGCGCGGGGGGCGGGGGCATCCCTCAGTGATGCTCGGCGGTGCCGCCTTTGGCAGCTCGCGTGGGCGGCCCTCGGCCGATCGGTCGAGGGCCGGTGCCTGAGGGGGTCTACGGGCCCGTGCGGGGGGTCAGCGCTTGCGGCGGCGGCGTTTGAAGATGGCGCGCAGGGTCAGCAGGAGAACGATGGCCACCGCCTGGCCGCCGATGACGATGCGGTTGACGTCGACCGCGGGCCGCCACACCGCGTCGCCGTTCTTGACGACGAACACGCCCGCGGGCGTAGCGCCGAACCCGAACCCGCCGCCGCTGCCTCCTCCCTCCTCGCCCTTCTCCCCCTTGCCCTGCCCCTGCCCGCCGCCGCCCCCCTGAGCGACGCGGGCGACGGGGATGACGATGATGTCGCCGTGTTGGATCGGCTCGCCGAAGACGCGCTTGACGGTCGCGGCGTCCTTCGACTGTTCCACCAGCTCCATGAAGTCCATGCCACCATCGTCACCCCGCCGGGCGGCTCAGTCGAATGTCGTGGAGATCTCGTGCCAGCCGCCCGGGGCGATGTCCTCCGCCGGCTCGGGGCCCCAGGAGCCCTTCGTGTACGGCAACGGCTGCTCCGGCAGGTCGAGCACCGGCTGCACGATCCGCCACGACTCCTCCACCAGGTCGAACCTGGCGAACCTGCGCGGGTCGCCGCTGATGGCGTCGGCCAGGATGCGCTCGTAGGCGGCCTCCATCGGCCCGAGCACCTTGGTGAAGTCGACGCTCACCGGCACGGGCCTGGCGTGCATCTTGCCCGGCTCCTTGGCCAGCAGGTCGAAGGTCACCCCGGCGTCGGGCTGCAGCCGGAACCTGATGAGGTTGGGGCTGTCGGGGGCGCCGTCGCTGCCGAACATCGTCACCGGCGGCCGGAGCAGCTCGGCGACGATCTCCAGGTCGGTGGTGGGCAGGGCCTTGCCGGAGCGGATGCACCAGGGCACCCCGGCCCAGCGCCAGTTGTCGATGTAGGCGCGCAGGGCGACGTAGGTCTCGGTGGTGGAGCCGGAGCGCACGCCGGGGGTGTCGAGGTAGCCGGCGTATTGGCCGCGTACGACGTCGGTGGGCTGGATGGCCTGGACCGCCCGCAGCACCCGCCACTTCTCGTCGAGCTGGGCCCGCGCGTCGGTGGACGGCGGCGGGTCCATGGCGAGGATGGCCAGCAACTGCAGCAGGTGATTCTGGACCACGTCGCGGATCGTACCGTTGGCGTCGTAGAAGCCGCCCCGGTCGCGCACGTCGAAGTCTTCGGCCATGGTGATCTGGATGCTGCGGATGTGGGCGCGGTTCCAGATCGGCTCGAGCAGCATGTTGGCGAACCTGAAGACCATGAGGTCTTCGACCGGCTCCTTGCCCAGGAAGTGGTCGACCCGGCGCAAATGGTCTTCGTCGAAGTATTTGAGCAGCTCCGCGTTGAGCTCGCGGGCCGAGCCGAGGTCTTCGCCGAACGGCTTCTCCACGACGAGGCGGGCCTCGTGGTTGAGCCCCGCCCCGGCCAGGCCCTCGGCGACCACGGAGAACAGCACCGGCGGCACCGCGAGGTAGTGGACGAGGAAGCCCTTGCCCTCGGTCTGTTCGCGGAGCTCGGCGAACGTGGCGGGGTCGCGGTAGTCGCCGGAGACCAGCCGCAGGTTGCCCGCCAGCTTCTCGAACGCCGCGTCGTCGGGGCCGCCGCAGGCCTGGCGGGCGAAGTCGCGCAGCCCGTCGAGATCCATGTCGGTCTTGGCCACGCCGATGATCGGCAGGTCGAGCCTGCTCTCGGCGGTCAGGTGGTAGAGCGCCGGCAGGAGCATCTTGCGCGCGAGGTCACCGGTGATGCCGAACAGGACGAGCGCGCCCGCCTCCCCCATGTCAGACCCGCCTTCCGCGCAGCTCGCGGTATCTGCGGATCAGTTGCCCCGTGGAGGGGTCGGGGAAGGTGGTGGGCGGCTCCTCGGAGACGAGCGCGGGCGCCAGGTCGAGCGCCATCTTCTTGCCCAGCTCGACGCCCCACTGGTCGAAGGAGTCGACGCCCCAGATCGTGCCCTCGACGAACACGATGTGCTCGTAGAGCGCGACGAGCTGGCCCAGCGTGGACGGGGTCAGCTTGGGCGCGAGGATCGTGGAGGTGGGACGGTTGCCCGGCATCACCTTGTGCGGCACGATCTCCGGCGCCGTGCCCTCGGCGGCGATCTCCTCGGCCGTCTTGCCGAACGCCAGCGCCGTGGTCTGGGCGAAGAGGTTGGCGGTGAGCTGGTCGTGCATGCCCTCGCGGTCTTCGTGGGGCTCGGCGAAGCCGATGAAGTCGGCCGGCACGAGGCGGGTGCCCTGGTGGAGGAGCTGGTAGAAGGCGTGCTGGCCGTTGGTGCCGGGCTCGCCCCACCAGATCTCGCCGGTGTCGGCGGTGACGGGGGTGCCGTCGGCGCGCACGGACTTGCCGTTGGACTCCATCGTGAGCTGCTGCAGGTAGGCGGGGAAGCGGTGCAGCCGCTGGCTGTAGGGCAGCACGGCGCGGGTCTCGGCGCCGAAGAAGTCGTTGTACCAGATCCCGAGCAGGCCCATCAGCACGGGCATGTTGGCCGCGAACGGGGCGGTGCGGAAGTGCTGGTCGATGGCGTTGAAGCCGGCCAGCATCTCGCGGAACCGCTCGGGCCCGACGGTGATCATCAGGGACAGGCCGATGGCGCCGTCGTAGGAGTAGCGGCCGCCGACCCAGTCCCAGAAGCCGAACATGTTGTCGGTGTCGATGCCGAACTCGGCGACCTTGGCCGCGTTGGTGGAGACGGCCACGAAGTGCTTGGAGACCGCGTCCTCGCCGAGCGCGTCGACCAGCCACCGGCGCGCGACCCTGGCGTTGGTGAGGGTCTCGAGCGTGGTGAAGGTCTTGGAGCTGACCACGAACAGCGTGGTCGCGGGGTCG
This sequence comes from Nonomuraea sp. NPDC050643, assembly GCF_040654715.1. NCBI lineage: Bacteria > Bacillati > Actinomycetota > Actinomycetes > Streptosporangiales > Streptosporangiaceae > Nonomuraea > Nonomuraea sp. NPDC050643. Next base: position 32,638 of record NZ_JBFAIM010000073.1, read on the forward strand.
AGGCCGGTCAGGTTGCCGGTGATGTCGGCGGGGTCGATGTTGGAGACGAACCGGGCCGCGATGCCGGCGTCGGCGTAGTCGCGCAGCGCCTCGTAGGCCATCGCGGGGCCGAGGTCGGAGCCGCCGATGCCGATGTTGACGACGGTCTCGATCGGCCGGCCCGTGGCGCCCTTCCACTCCTTGGAGCGCACCCGGTCGGCGAAGCCGCTCATCTTGTCGAGCACGGCGTGCACGTCGGCCACGACGTCCTGCCCGTCGACGACGAGCTCGGCGTTGCGGGGCATGCGCAGCGCCGTGTGCAGGACGGCCCGGTCTTCGCTGACGTTGATGTGCTCGCCGCGGAACATGGCCTCGATCCGCTCGCGCAGCCCCGCCCGCTCGGCCAGGGCCACCAGCAGGCCGAGGGTCTCCTGGGTGGCGCGATGCTTGGAGTAGTCGAGGTAGAGGTCGCCGGCGGTCACCGTCATGCGCCCGGCCCGGTCGGGATCCTCCGCGAACAGCTCGCGAAGCCGCCTGCCCGCCAGCTCCTCGTGGTGCTTGCCCAGGGCCGCCCACTCCTGGCTCTGGGTGATGTCGCCGCTCACGCTCGTCCTCCTCGCGTCGTCAAACCGATCATGCCGGTCTCATCGTCCCGCAACCCCATACCCGGCGCGGTTGATTCCGCGCATGGCGGAGCGGAGTTTTATCAGCTCAGTGGGTTCCGTCGGCTCGGCGGCCCGGCCGGGCCTGCGGGATTCGGGTCAGTGGGATTCGCGGCCCACGTGGTCGCCGCTGGAGCCGATGAGGAAGTCGAGGTCGGCGCCGCGGTCGGCCTGGGTGACGTGGTCGACGTAGAGGCGTTCCCAGCCGCGTACGGGCTGGGCGTGCCCGTTCATGACCGGCTGCCGGGCGGCCAGGTCGGCGTCGGGCACGTCCACGTCGAGCCGCCGGGCGGCCACGTCGAGCACGATCGGGTCGCCGGTGCGCACCTTCGACAGCGGGCCGCCGGCCGCCGCCTCGGGCGCGGTGTGCAGGACGACGGTGCCGTACGCGGTGCCGCTCATGCGGGCGTCGCTGATGCGGACCATGTCGCGCACGCCCTTCTCCAGCAGCTTGGCGGGCAGCGGCAGGTTGCCGACCTCGGGCATGCCCGGGTAGCCCTTGGGACCGCAGCCGCGCAGGACGAGCACCGAGGTCTCGTCCACGTCGAGGTCGGGCGAGTCGAGGCGGGCGTACACGTCCTCGACGCTGTCGAAGACGACGGCCCGGCCGCGGTGGCGCAGCAGCTCGGGTGAGGCGGCGGCGGGTTTGATGACGGCGCCGCGGGGCGCGAGGTTGCCGCGCAGGACGGCGATGCCCGCGTCGGGCAGCAGGGGGTTCGCGCGGCGCCTGATCACGTCCTCGTCCCAGATGTCGGCCCCGGCCAGGTGCTCGACGAGCGGCCGGCCGGTGACGGTGATCGCGGCCGGGTCGAGCAGGTCCTCGACCTCCTTGAGGACGGCGGCCAGGCCGCCCGCCCTGAACAGGTCGTCCATCAGGTGCCGGCCGGCGGGCTGCAGGTCGACCAGGAGCGGCACGCCCGCGCCGGTGCGGTCGAAGTCGTCCAGGCTCAGCTCGACGCCGAGCCGGCCGGCGATGGCCAGCAGGTGGACGACGGCGTTGGTGGAGCCGCCGACGGCGGCCAGGGTGACGATGGCGTTGAGGAACGAGCCCCTGGTCATCACCTCGCTCGGGCGGCGGCCCTCCCTGACCAGCTCGACGGCCAGGCGGCCGCTCTCGTGGGAGCGTTCGAGCAGGCGGCTGTCGGGGGCGGGGGTGCCGGCGGTGCCGGGCAGTGTCATGCCGAGCGCCTCGGCCATGCAGGCCATGGTGGAGGCGGTGCCCATCGTGTTGCAGTGCCCGCGGCTGCGGATCATGGACGACTCGGACCGCAGGAACGCCTCGCGGGAGAGCGTGCCCGCGCGTACCTCCTCGCTGAGGCGCCACACGTCGGTGCCGCAGCCGAGCGGCGCGCCGCGGAAGTGGCCGGTCAGCATGGGGCCGCCGGGCATCACGACGGCGGGCAGGTCCACGGAGGCGGCGGCCATCAGCAGCGAGGGGATCGTCTTGTCGCAGCCGCCGAGCAGCACCACGCCGTCGATGGGGTTGGCGCGCAGCATCTCCTCGGTGGCCATGGCGGCCAGGTTGCGCCAGAGCATCGCGGTGGGGCGCACGTTCGTCTCGCCCAGCGACACGACGGGCAGGTTGAGCGGTATGCCGCCGGCCTCCCAGACGCCGTGCGTGACGCTCTGGGCCACCTCGTTCAGGTGGGAGTTGCAGGGGGTGAGGTCGGAGGCGGTGTTGGCGATCGCGATGTGCGGTTTGCGGCCCTCGAACGCCTCCTGCGGCAGCCCGCGCCGCATCCACGCTCGATGGATGTAGGAGTTCCGGTCATTTCCTGAATACCACCGTGAACTCCTCAATTCCATATCCGACACCTTATAGGGGGTTCAGTGCGGCCCCCTGGAGGAAGCAGGGGAGGTATGGACCATGTGGACGCGTACTGGCGGGCGGCGAACTACCTGTCCGTCGGGCAGATCTATCTGCTGGACAATCCCCTGCTCACCGAGCCGCTGCGGCCCGAGCACATCAAGCCGCGCCTGCTGGGCCACTGGGGGACGACGCCGGGCCTGAACTTCTGCTTCGCGCACCTCAACCGGGTGATCCGCGAGCGGGACCAGGACCTGATCTACATCGCCGGTCCAGGACACGGCGGCCCGGCGGCGGTGGCGCACGCGTGGCTGGAGGGGTCGTACTCGGAGCTCTATCCGGACGTGTCGCAGGACGTGGAGGGCATGCGGCGGCTGTTCCGCCAGTTCTCCTTCCCCGGCGGCATCCCGAGCCACGTCGCGCCGGAGACGCCCGGTTCGATCCACGAGGGCGGTGAGCTGGGCTACTCGCTCGCCCACGCGTACGGCGCCGCCTTCGACAACCCGGACCTGGTGGTGGCCTGCGTCATCGGCGACGGCGAGGCCGAGACGGGGCCGCTGGCCGGAAGCTGGCACTCGAACAAGTTCCTGGACCGCCGCCGCGACGGCATCGTGCTGCCGATCCTGCACCTGAACGGCTACAAGATCGCCAACCCGACCGTCCTGGCCCGCATCCCGGAGTCCGAGCTGCTCAGGCTCATGGAGGGGTACGGCTACCGCCCCCACCTGGTCGGTGCCGACCACGGGGAGATGGCGGGGGCGCTGGACACCGCGTTCGAGGAGATGGCGGCGTACAAGGCGGGCGACGCCGAGCGGCTGCCGATGATCGTCCTGCGCACGCCGAAGGGCTGGACGGGACCCCGCGAGGTCGACGGCAAGCCCGTCGAGGGCACGTGGCGGGCGCACCAGGTGCCGCTGTCCAAGGTCCGCGAGAACCCCGAGCACCTGGCCATGCTCGAGGAGTGGATGCGCTCGTACCGTCCCGGGGAGCTGTTCGGCCCGGACGGCAGGCCGGTCGAGGCGGTCCTGGAGACCGTGCCGCGCGGCCCGCGCAGGATGAGCGCGAACCCGCACACCAACGGCGGCGAGCTGCTGCAGCCGCTCCGGCTGCCGGACTTCCGCGGCCTCGCGGTCGAGGTCAAGGCTCCCGCGGCGCAGTCGAGCGAGCCCACGCGGGTGCTGGGGGCGTTCCTGCGCGACGTGATCGCGGCCAACCCGCGCACGTTCCGGCTGATGGGCCCGGACGAGACCGCCTCGAACCGGCTGTCGGCGGTGTTCGAGGCCACCGACCGGGCCTGGAACGCCGAGACGCTCCCGACGGACGAGAACCTCGCGCCCGGCGGGCGGGTCATGGAGGTGCTGAGCGAGCACCTGTGCCAGGGCTGGCTGGAGGGTTACCTGCTGACCGGGCGGCACGGGCTGTTCAACTGCTACGAGGCGTTCATCCACATCGTGGACGCGATGTTCAACCAGCACGCCAAGTGGCTGGAGTCGTCGCGGAAGATCCCGTGGCGGCGGCCGGTGGCGTCGCTGACGTACCTGCTGTCGTCGCACGTGTGGCGCCAGGACCACAACGGCTTCAGCCACCAGGATCCCGGTTTCCTCGACGTGGTGGTCAACAAGAAGGCCGCGGTCGTCCGCGTCTACCTGCCGCCGGACGCCAACACGCTGCTCTCGGTCGGCGACCACTGCCTGCGCTCCCGGGACTACGTGAACGTGATCGTCGCGGGCAAGCAGCCGGTGCTCGACCTGTTCACCATGGACGAGGCCATCGCCCACAACACGCGCGGCCTGGGCATCCTGCCGTGGGCCTCCACCGATCAGGGCGGCGCGCCCGACGTGGTGCTCGCCTGCGCCGGCGACGTGCCCACCCTGGAGACGCTGGCCGCCGCCGCGCTGCTGCGCGAGCACATCCCCTCACTCAAGGTACGGGTCGTCAACGTCGTGGACCTCATGCGCCTGCAGCCGCCGTCGGAGCACCCGCACGGCATGTCCGACGCCGAGTTCGACACGCTGTTCACCACGGACAGGCCGATCATCTTCAACTTCCACGGCTACCCGTCGCTCGTCCACCAGCTCACCTACCGCCGCCACAACCACGACAACATCCACGTGCGGGGCTACAAGGAGGAGGGCACCACGACGACGCCGTTCGACATGTGCATGCTCAACGACATCGACCGCTACCACCTGGTCATGGACGTCATCGACCGCGTCCCCGGGCTCGGCGAGCGGCAGGCGCACCTGCGCCAGCGCATGAGCGACGAGCGGCTGCACGCCCGCGCCCACACGCGCGACCACGGGCAGGACCCCGAGCACATCAGGACGTGGACATGGCCGGGCCCATCCTCGTCCTGAACACGGGCTCGTCGTCCATCAAGTACGAGCTGGTGGACGTCGGCACCCGCGAGCGCCCGGCACGGGGGGTGGTGGAGCGCATCGGCGAGGAACGCGGCCGGCTCACGCACCATTCCGGCGACGGGCCCCCGTACGAGCGCGAGGGCCGCTTCGCCACGCACGCCGACGGGCTGGCCGCGGTCTTGGAGGCGTTCAAGGAGGCCGGGCCGGAGCCGAGCCCCGTCGCGGTCGGGCATCGCGTCGTCCACGGCGGCGAGCGGTTCACCGAGGCGGCGCTCATCGACGACGGCGTGATCGGCGCCATCGAGGAGCTGGCCCCGCTGGCGCCGCTGCACAACCCGGTCAACCTGACCGGCATCCGGGTCGCCCGCGCGGCGTTCCCGGGGGTGCCGCAGGTGGCGGTGTTCGACACGGCGTTCCAGCTCACGCTGCCGCCGGAGGCGTACACGTACGCGGTGCCCCTCGACTGGCGCGAGCGGCTCGGCGTACGGCGCTTCGGCTTCCACGGCACCTCCTGCGCCTACGTCTCCCGCCGCGCCGCCGCCCTGCTCGGCCGCGACCTCGCCGGCCTCGACCTGATCGTGCTGCACCTGGGCAACGGCGCCAGCGCGACCGCGATCTCCGGCGGGCGCAGCGTGGACACCTCCATGGGCCTGACCCCGCTCGAAGGGCTGGTGATGGGCACGCGCTCGGGCGACGTGGACCCCGCGCTGGCCGGCTACCTCGCGCGTGTGGACGGGCTGGACGCCCAGCGGGTGGAGGACCTGCTCAGCCGCGAGGGCGGCCTGCTCGCGCTGGCCGGCACGGGCGACATGCGCGAGGTACGCGCCCGCGCCCGCTCCTCCGACGGCGCCCGGGCGCGGCTGGCCCTGGAGGTCTACACGCGGCGGATCCGCAAGTACGTCGGCGCCTACTACGCGCTGCTCGGCCGGGTGGACGCGATCGTGCTGACCGGCGGGGTGGGCGAGCACGACGCCGCCACGCGGGCCGCGTCCCTGGCCGGGCTGGAACGCCTCGGCATCGTCGTGGACCCGGCGCTCAACGAGGCCGGGGCGGCGCGGGAGCGTACGGTGTCGCCACCGGACGCCGAGGTGGCCGTGCTGGTCATCCCGACCGACGAGGAGTGGGAGATCGCCCGCCAGACCCTGGACCTGCTCGGCGACGCCCCCTGACCGATCGCCCGGCCGGACCCCGGGCGGCTCCTCGCCCGGCCGATCGCCGAACCGACCGCCGAGCCGATCGGCCGGTCAGAGGTCCAGTGGCGCGCGGGGCACGGCGGGCACCCAGAACTCGACCGTCGTGCCCACGCCCGGCTCGCCGGTGATGTTCCACCAGCCGCCCGCCGCCTCCGCGCGCTCCCGCATCTCCACCAGCCCGAAATGCCCGACCTGCCCGTCTTTAGAGGTGATGCCCACACCGTCGTCGCGGACGCGGACGTGCACCCCCCGGTGCAGCGAGAGCAGCTCCACGACGACACCGGCGGCCCTGGCGTGCTTGCGCACGTTGGTCAGCGACTCCTGGCAGATGCGGTAGACGGTGATCACGGTCTCGGCCGGCGGCTCGCCCTCCAGGTCGTGGATCAGCTCGAACGTCAGGCCCGCGCCGGGCATCGTCTGCCGCAGATAGCCGGTCAGGCTCTCCACCAGTCCGTCACCGGGCGGGCGCAGGCTGAAGGTCAGGTCGCGCAGGCGCCGCACGGCGTCGTCGACGGCGTCGTCGAGGCCGTCGACGGCGGCGGCGTACTCGTCGGGAAGGCTCTCCTTCAGCAGCCGCAGCCGCGTCCCCACCGCGACCATGAACTGGATGGTGTCGTCGTGCGCGTCGGAGGCGATGCGGCGGCGCTCGCGCTCCTGCGCCTGCACCAGGCGGGCGAGGAGCACCCCGCGCTCGTCCAGAGCCCTGGACATGCTGCGCCGCTCGGTCAGGTCGCGCGTGACCTTGCCGAATCCGCGCAGGCCGCCGTGGTCGTCGTAGAGAGGGGTGATGATCACGCTGGCCCAGAACCTGGTGCCGTCCTTGCGCACGCGCCAGGCCTCCTCCTCCCACCGGCCCTCGGCGGCGGCCTCGCGCAGACCCATGGCCGGCTTGCCCGCCGCCACGTCCTCGGGCGGGTAGAAGGCGGAGAAGTGGGTGCCGATGATCTCGTCGGCCGTGTAGCCCTTGATCCGTTGCGCGCCGATGTTCCAGCTCACGACCACGCCGTCCGGATCGAGCATGAAGATGGCATAGTCGCGGATGCTCTGAACGAGGAGCTTCATATCCTCCTGCGGCTGGTCACGCGCGGGCATACCGCAGCCTTTCACGGCCCGGCGGGGGAACCAAACCCGATCAGGCCTCGGAGGGACGGACCTGAAGCGGCGCCAGCACGGCGGCCAGCTCGCACCACACCACCTTGCCGCTCTCGCTCGGGGAGATGCCCCAGCCGGCGGACAGCAGCCGGACCACGTGCAGCCCCCAGCCGCTGGCCGGGCCGGGCTCACGGGGCTCGGGCAGTTCGGTGCCCGAGTCACTCACTTCGATCCGTATCCGCGCGGGGGTGCCCCGCAGGCGCAGGGCGGGCGATCCGTCTCCGTGCACGAGCGCGTTGGTCACCAACTCCGACACCACCAGCAGAACGTCCTCGTAACGTCCCTGGTAATCACACTCGTCCATGACCCGGCGGGCCAGGCCGCGCGCCACCGTGATGCTGTTCATCTCCTTGGGCAAGCGCGTGTCCACCAGGTACGGCTCCGCCTCCTTACTCACCACGCATCTACTTTCGGGGAGGTGGCCAGCAGTCACGAGACGCAACCGCGCCATGTGCACTGATACATGTGTGGGAAGCGGTCTAGTGCGTTTGCGTCAATCCAGCAGTCCGTCCCTGCGCGCGAACGCCACGGCCTCGAGCTTGGAACGCGCACCCAGCTTCTCCAGGACGTGCTGGACGTGGTTGCGGGCCGTGTTGCGGGTCACGCCCATGCGCTCGCTGATCTCGTACGTGCTGGCGCCCTCGGCCAGGAGCAGCAGCGTCTCGCGCTCGCGCGCGGTCAGCGCCGAGCCCACGTGCCCCGCACGGCCGGTGAGCCGGGCGAGCACGCCGGGCAGCAGACCGGGCGCGAACACCACCCCGCCGGCCGCGACCTCGCGCACCGCCGACTCCAGATCGCCCAGCCGGGACGACTTCACCACCAGTCCCGCTCCGCCTGCCGCCACCACCCGGGCCGCCACGGAGGCCGTCGCCTCGGCGGTGAGCACCAGCACGCGGGCGCGGGGGGCGAGGGCGGAGAGCTGTTCGATGGCCAGGATGCCGTCGCCGTCGGGCAGGCGGCGGTCGAGCACGACCACGTCGGGCTGGCAGCGGCTGGTGTCGGCCAGGGCGCCGGCGATGCTGCCCGCCTTGGCGACGACGTCGATGTCGGGGGTGCGGGCGAGGGCCATGCCGATGGCCTCGGCGACCATGGCGTGATCTTCCACGAGGACCAGCCTGATCGGAGGGGCGGTCGGCATGGTGTGTGTCCCTTTGGTGTCGCCGCTGCTGTTGCCGTGTTCGCCGCGTTGACGGCTCGGGCACCAGCAGTTTCGCACGTATGGGCACCGCTTGCACACGAAGGGGAACCACCACCTCACCTGCCGTCCATCCCATCGACCGGCCAAGGCCCTTCGGAGGAAGAGGGCGAAGGAAAGGCGCGCGACCGCCCGGACTGAGGTCCCTCGAAGGGAGAGAAGCGGGCGAAAGAGGTGACCGCACCACCGCTCGGGGCCAGGGTCCCTCGAAGGGGGTGAGCGTTGGATGAGGGGAAGTCATTCGAAAACAACGTCAAGGCCAACAAGTGGTGCGGGCATTGGCGGGGTATGCCATTGATAGGGTTGTCCGGAAATGTGCGGATCTGGACGGGTGGGATAGGTGGAGGTCGAACAAACAGCACTGCCGGGGATAGGACTACGACACGATTTCACCACCCGCAAAGGACAGCGGGTAGGCGTCGTCTCCCATCGCACCGGACGCCGTGACCTGGTGATCTACGACAAGGAAGATCCGGACGCGGTCTGCCAGACGGTCAGGCTCAACGACGAGGAAGCCGACGCCCTGGCCGAGCTCCTCGGAGCCCCCCGCATCGTGGCGCGGCTCAACCAGTTGCACCAGCAGGTCGAGGGCCTGGTCAGCGTTCAGCTCCCCGTCCCGGCCGGCTCCCCGTACGCGGGCCGTCCCATGGGTGACGCCCGGGTCCGTACGCGTACCAGCGCCTCCATCGTCGCGGTCGTCCGCGGCGGGCAGGTGTTCGCCAGCCCCGGACCGGACTTCGTGTTCGGCATCGGGGACGTGGTGGTCGTCGTGGGCAGCGAGGACACCACAGGCGAGGTCGCCGACATCCTGGCTCACGGTTAGGGCCGCGGGTGCACCATACCGCTGTCATTTTTCTCGAGTTCGGTGCTGTCCTCCTTGGCCTGGGAGTCCTGGGCGCGCTGGCGTTGCGCGCCGGGATCTCCCCCATCCCGCTCTACCTGATCGCCGGGCTGGCGTTCGGCACCGGCGGCGTGCTGCCGCTGGCGACGAGCGACGAGTTCCTCTCGATCGGCGCGGAGCTGGGCGTGGTCCTGCTGCTGCTCACGCTCGGCCTCGAATACAACGCCGACGAGCTGGTCACGAGCCTGACCAGCAACGCCCGCGCGGGCATCGTCGACCTGGTGCTCAACGCCGCCCCCGGCGCCATCTGCGCGTTACTGCTGGGCTGGGGTCCCGTGGCGGCCGTGGCCATGGCCGGCGTCACCTACGCCACCTCGTCGGGGATCACCGCCAAGGTGCTGTCCGACCTGGGGTGGATCGGTAACCGGGAGACGCCGACCGTGCTGTCGCTGCTGGTCTTCGAGGACCTCACGATGGCGGTCTACCTGCCGGTCCTGACGACCATGCTGGCCGGGCTGAGCCTGGTGAGCGGGGCCATCTCGGTGGGCATCGCGCTGCTCACGGTCAGCGTGGTGCTGATCGTGGCGCTGCGCTTCGGGCGCTTCATCGAGGCGTTCGTGTCCAGCCCCAACTCCGAGGTGCTGCTGCTCAAGGTCGTCGGGCTGGCGCTGCTGGTGGCGGGTCTGGCCCAGCAGCTCCAGGTGTCGGCGGCGGTCGGCGCGTTCCTGGTCGGCATCGCGCTGTCCGGGGAACTGGCCGAGGACGCGCAGGCGCTGCTCGCGCCGCTGCGTGACCTGTTCGCGGCGGTGTTCTTCGTCTTCTTCGGCCTGCAGACCGATCCGGCGAAGATCCTGCCGGTGGCGGGCCTGGCGGCGCTGCTCGCCCTGGTCAGCATGATCACCAAGCTTCTGACCGGCGCGTACGCGGCCAGACGGGCGGGCATCGCCAAGGCGGGCCAGGCGCGGGCGGGCATCGCGCTCATCCCGCGCGGCGAGTTCAACATCGTCATCGCCGGGCTGGCGGTCGGCGCGGGCGTTCATCCCGACCTGGGCGCGCTCGCGGCGGCGTACGTGCTGATCCTCGCGGCGTTCGGCCCCCTGGCGGCCAAGCTCGTACAGCCGCTCATCACCGCGATCGCCAAACGCGCCTGAGGCCGTGCGCGAAGGGCGAGCCCGAAAAAGAGAGTCCGTTCCGCTAGTTTGTTCGCATGGCAGAGCGCAAGCACGGCGCCTCCGCGCCTCCCACGGAGAAGACGATCAGGTCCGCCGACTGGGACAGCCTCGAGATCTCCGGCGAGAGCCACCATCGGGTGCTGTTCCAGGACGTGGACATGACCGAGCTGGTCAACCAGGGCTCCTCGTTCGAGGAGTGCCAGTTCAGGAACGTGCGGTTCAACGTGTCGGTGCACGAGGACGCGCGCTTCCTCAACTGCACGTTCTCGCGCTGCTCGTTCTTCGACGCCACGTTCAGGGGGTGCAAGCTGACGGGCAGCATGTTCGACGGCTGCACCTACGGGCTGCTGAAGGTCGAGGGCGGCGACTGGTCCTACGTCGGGCTGCCCGGCGCCGACCTGCGGGGCAGCGCCTTCACCGGGGTCCGGCTGCGCGAGGCCGACCTGACCGGGGTCCGGCTGGAGGGTGCCGGGCTGCGGCGCTCCGACCTGTCGGGGGCGTGGCTGCGCGAGGCCGACCTCACCAGGTGCGACCTGCGCGGCAGTGACCTGAGCACGCTCGATCCGCACACGGTCTCGATCAAGGACGCGGTCATCGACCCGTTCCAGGCGATGGTGGTGGCCGGGGCTCTGGGGTTCGACGTCCGCGAATGACCGCGCTGAGGCAGGCGCGGGTGACCAGGCCCATGCGGGCGCGGGTGACCAGGCCGAGGCGGGCGCGGGTGGCGACGCCGCGCGAGGCGTGAGCCCCGATGCCCGCGAATAAGGGCCATTCCCGGCACGCCCCGCCCGTGCTTCACCCAGTATGTCCGTGTGCGTATCGCTGAACTGACGCCGGCCGAGCAGGCCGTCTCCGCCGCGGTCGCCCGCGGGCAGGAAGTGGACCTGCGCTCGGGCAACCCGGCCCACGACTCCCCCGCCCACGCCGGTTCGTGGGAGCCGGGCCGCAGCGTCCGGGCGGAGGTGCTGGCGGACCTGCTGCTCGCCGAATACGCCGACCCGGCCGACAAACCCGGCCTGCGCCTGGTCGGGGCGCGGATCACGGGCCTGCTCCACCTGGCGTTCGCCGAGATCGACTTCCCGGTCACGTTCCAGGACTGCGCCTTCGACCAGGCCCCCGACCTCTACCAGGCCCGCACCCGTTTCCTCAGCTTCGCCGGCTCCAGGCTGCCGGGCCTGATCGCCTCGAACATCCAGGTCGAGGGGAACCTGCGCCTGACCGGCTGCCACGTCACCGGTGAGCTGCGCCTGCCCAGCGCCCGCGTCAACGGCAACCTCACGCTCAACGGCGCCCACCTCGACAACCCGGACGGCGCGGCCATCAGCGCCGAGCACCTCGACGTCGGCAGCCACCTGCGTGCCCAGGACGGCTTCTCCTGCGACGGCGAGATCATCCTCACCGCGGCCAGGATCGGCGCGGCCGTCAACATCGACGGCGCCCGCCTGCGGGCCCCGCGCGGGATGGCGTTCGGCGGGTCCAACATGGTCATCCAGGTGGGGCTGTTCGCGCGGGCGATGGAGGTCGAGGGCGAGTTCAGCCTGCGCTTCGCCCGGGTCAGCGGGCCGCTCACGCTGCGCGGCTCGCGGCTGCGCAACCCCGGCGCCCTGGCGCTGCGCGGCGGCGGGCTGAACGCAGAAGGGGGCCTGTTCCTCTCGCTGGTCGAGGCCGAGGGCATCATCTGGCTGGAGTCGGCCACCCTGCGCACGCTCTCCCTGGACGGGGCGCGGCTGCGCAGCCCGGGCGGCCTGGCGCTGGCCGGCGACGGCATCGTGGTGGACGGGGCCCTGCACGCCCGCGACGGGATGTCGGCGGAGGGCGAGATCAGCCTGCTGGACGCCTCCGTCACCGGCCCCGTCCACTTCGAGGGCGCCCGGCTGGCCAACCCCGGCGGCGCGGCGCTGTCGGCCAACGGGATCACGGTCGGCAAGGTGCTCAACCTGTGTGAGGGCTTCTCCGCGCAGGGCCGGATCCGGCTGACCAACGCCCAGATCGGCAGCCGTCTGTGCCTCAACGACGCCACGCTGGAGGCGCCGGGCGACGAGGCGCTCAAATGCTGGCGGATGGAGACGCGCGAGCTGGCGCTGCGGACCGCCAAGCCGATCCGGGGCACGGTCGAGCTGCGGCACGCGCGGATCGGGGTGCTGCGCGACGATCCCGAGGTGTGGCCCGACGAGCTGCGCATGGACGGGCTGGCGTACGAGGTGCTGGAGCCCATGCTCCCGGCCGCCAGGAGGCTCGACTGGCTGTGCCGCGAGCCCGACGGCTACCTGCCGAACGCCTACGAGCAGCTCGCCGCGATGTACCGGCGGCTGGGCAGCGACGCCGACGCCCGCGACACGCTCCTGGCCAGCCAGCGGCAGCACCGCGCCGTCCTGCCGGGGTACGCCAGGTTCTGGGGCCACCTCCAGGACGTCACCGTCGGGTACGGCTTCCGCCCCCTGCGCGCGGCCGGCTGGCTGGCGGCGCTGCTGGCCCTGGGGACGCTGGTGTTCACGCTGGTCGAGCCGCCGCCGTTGAAGCGGGGTGAAGCGCCGGAGTTCAACGCGCTCATCTACGCGCTGGACCTGCTGCTGCCGATCATCGACTTCGGGCAGGAGAGGGCGTTCAACCCGGGCGGCGGGACGCAGTGGCTGGCGTACGGGCTGATCGCGGCGGGCTGGGTGCTGGCCACCACGATCGCCGCCGGCCTGACGAGGTCGCTGCGGCGCGCGTGAGGGCCGGGGCTCAGCCGCCGACCGCGCGCAGGGCGCCGGGCAGGCGGCCGGTGAGGCGGTCGAGGGCGGCCGAGGTGGCGGCGTCGGCGGGCAGGTAGACGAGGATGCGCTGCTCGCCGCCGGACACGTCGAGCGCCTCGCGGGCCAGCCGCAGCTCCCCGGCCTGCGGGTGCGCCATGCGCTGGACGGGGGCCATCTGGGGCGGCATGGGCGGCCCGGCCATGCGCCCGGTGAAGGCTTCACCGGCGGCGAACGACAGCTCGTCGATCAGCTCGCCGGCGTAGGGGTCGTCGGTGCCGGCCTCGTATTTGAACGTGGCGGCGTATTCGTCGGCGACCTGGTCCCAGTCGGGGTAGGCGGTGCGGGCCCGCGCGTCGGTGAACAGGTGGTAGAAGAGGTTGGGGCCCTCGCCGTCGAGCAGCCCGATGGGGCCGCAGAGCCGTTCGAACCCGGCGGTGTGGGCGAGCACCTCGCCCACCCGGTTGAGCAGCACGGCGGGCGCGGGCTCGAGCCGGTCGAGCAGCGCGTGCACGGTGGGCCGCACGACGCGGGCGGGCATCTGGCCCGCGGCCGGGCACAGCTCGATGCCGCCGTTGGTCATCTTGGCCAGGTGGCGCAGGTGGATGCGCTCCTCCGGGGTCATGCGCAGCGCCTCGGCGAGCGCGACGAGGACCTGGACCGAGGGGTTGCGGTCGCGGCCCTGCTCCAGCCGGGTCAGGTATTCGACGCTCACCCCGGCCACCGTGGCGAGCTCCGACCTGCGCAGCCCGGGTGTGCGCCGCCTGCTGCCGCCGGGCAGCCCGACCTCGGCGGGCTGCAGGGCCTCGCGGCGGACGCGCAGGTAGGCGCCCAGCTCGTTGTCGCTCACGGCCCCGAGTCTAGGGTCCCGGCGCGGTCCTTATCGTGGCCCTCCCAGGGCCAGTCTCCGCCCGGCCTTCCTCCGCGGGCGGAGATTGGGCAGGTTGGGAGCCATGACGAACATGAGGTCGGCGGTGATCACGGGCGGCGTCCGCAAAACGCGGTTCGTCCCCGCGCTCACCCGGGGGTTCACGGAGCGGGCGCGCACGCGTGGGCTGCCCGGCCTGGACGTCATCGACCTGGCCGGCGCGCCGCTGGACCGGCTCGGCCGGTACAGCGGCGCCCTGCGCGAGGCCCGGCCGACCAGTCCCTATCAGGCTTGAGAGGTTTTGTGATGCGTTACCGACTGCTGGGCCGTACCGGGCTCAGGGTTTCCGAGATGTTCCTGGGCGCGATGACCTACCACGAGCCGTCCGCCGAGGCGCGGCGCGTCGTCGACCTGTACGCCGAGGCCGGTGGCAACGTCGTGGACACCGCCTCCATGTACGGCGACAGCGAGAGCGTGGTCGGCGAGCTCCTGGAGGGCCGCCGTGACCGTTTCGTCGTGGCTACCAAGTACACCCCCACCCGCGACCGCACCGACCTGAACGCGGCCGGGAACCACCGCAAGAACCTGACGCTGTCGCTGGAGCGGAGCCTGCGGCGCCTGCGTACCGACTACATCGACCTGTTCTGGGTGCACGTCTGGGACCGGCATACGCCGATCGAGGAGACGATGCGCGCCATGGACGACGCGGTCCGCGCGGGCAAGGTGCTCTACACCGGGATGTCCGACGCGCCCGCGTGGGTGGTCAGCGGGGCCAACACGCTGGCGGAGTGGCGCGGGTGGACGCCGTTCGCGGGGTTGCAGGTGCCCTACAGCCTGCTGCAGCGGGACGCGGAGCGGGAGCTGCTGCCGATGGCGCGGGCGTACGGGATCAGCGTGGCGGCGTGGGGGGTGCTCGCGCGCGGCGTGCTGTCCGGCCGGTACGCCCAGCCGGGCGCGGCGGCCTCGCGGGTGTCGCCCGACGCGATCTCCGAGCGGGACCGGACGGTGGTCCGGGCCGTGCTGGAGGTGGCCGGCGAGCTGGGCGTCACGGCCTCGCAGGTGTCGCTCGCGTGGGCGTTGCGGCGCGGGGTGCATCCGATCATCGGGGCGAGCAGCGCCGAGCAGCTCAAGGACAACCTGGGGGCCTCGGCGGTGGAGCTGCCGGAGGAGGCGATGCGGCGGCTGGAGTCGGCGGTGGAGTTCGAGCTGGGCTTTCCCGGCGACTTCGTCGGGGAGGTCGACCGCAGCCCCGACATCTACGGCGACGACCTCCACCGCCTGGACGGCCGCTGACGGAAGGCGGGGCCGCGCGCGGTCAGCACAGCGCCATGGCGGTCTGCCACAGTCCGGGCAGCGCCGTCAGGACCAGGTCCCCCCGGTGGCGGCGGTCGGCGAAGGTCTCCGCGCCCAGGTCGGCGAGCAGTTCGAGCAGGCCGTCCTCGTAGCCGCTCTCCCCGGCCGCCGCCCGTTTGGCCAGGGCGCGCGCGTACGTGGCGACCAGCCAGAAGACGGCCTCGCGGTGCAGCCCCTGCCGGACGAGCTCGCGGGTGCCGTCGATGGCGACGGGCCGCGCCACCTCGGTGATGTCCGAGGCGAACCGGTACGACGGCGCCCGTACCGGCGCGGCGGCGTCGAACACCCGCTCCAGCGCCGCCAGGTGCCACTCCACCCGGGCGGCGTCGAGGTGGCGGCAGCCGAGCAGGTCGAGCAGGTTCTCGTAGTGGTCCAGCCGCCCGTGCTCGGCGAGCAGCTCCCGGACGTCGGCGTAGCGCCGGCGGACGGTGGGGTTGCGCAGCGCGGCCACCAGCAGCACGTGCGCGGTCACCCCGGTGCCGAACAGCCAGGAGTTGACCTGGTCGGGCAGCGGCGCGGACTCGTCCATGCCGTTGATCCAGCCGCGGACCCGGTCCATGGCGTTGGTGCAGCGCGCCAGGATCCAGGGCCGCTCGGCGAAGTCGCGGGCGACCACGCGCTGCAGCTCGCCCAGCCGCCCGGAGGGGTCGGCGAGCACACCGGGCAGGTGGAGGCTGCCGGCCAGGTGGTAGTCGCTGAGCACCTCGTGCGGTGAGCCGAGCCCGGAGATCGCGGAGACCTCGAGGAGCGTCCCTTCGTAGAGGAACTTCCCGAGGTGCGCGGCCGGGCCGGCGATCAGCGTGACGTCCACGTCGGAGGTCGGGGGCAGCTCGTCGCCCGGGTCGGCCCACAGTGCCGACCCGGTCAGGAACGCCCCGTCGAACCCGGGCAGCGCGGCGCCCTCCTCGAGCACCCACTTGCGCGCGAGCTGTCTGGCCTGCTCAATCCGCATTCACGTCCTCCCGGTCCGAGCCGCGGCGCGACGTCCTGAGCAGGACGAACGCACCCAGCACGACGAGCACGGCCAGCCCGCCCCAGATCCAGCCGGGGATGCCCGCCGCCGCCACGGTCCGCTCCCCGGCCGCCTGCGAGGGCTCCGCCGCCCCCGTGGCCGGTCCGGTGGGCGCACTGGACGCGCTGCCCGCCGTGCTCCCCTCGCCGGAGGGCGAGGGAGAAGCTGATCCTTTCACGCGGAAGGGGATTTCGCCCTCAATGGGATGACCGTCAGAGGACACGACACGCCAGGCGATCACGTACGAACCCGGCGTGAGCGGCTGAGCGATCTCCGCGAACACCTTGGGCCCGGCGAGTCGCGGCTTGCCGAGGGAGACCTCCTTGCCGGCCTCGTCGTGCAGCACGACGAACGGGAACTTGACGCTCGCGGTGTATTCGAGCTCGATCTTCTCCACGGAGGAGACCTGGGCGTTCTTGGCGGGTGAGCTGCTCTTGAGCGTGTCGTGCGCGTAGGCGGGCAGAGCTGGAAAAGTCAGGAAAAGGGCGCAGGCGAACGCCGCCCCCAGGACGTGTCGCGGCGAGAAAGCCATGATGGGTCTCCAGAATGATCTTCCGGACGACCGGGCCCGCGGCGCCGGCGTCCGGACACAGGCAGGGCTATGGGGAAAAGGAGCACACGCGCGGCGTCAGTGACGCGCCGCGACGGGCGGGCCCCGCCTGCTGATCGTGCGGGAGACGAGCCTTCCCGCGTACGCGGGGACGTCGTACGTCGCCGGGCGCCACGCCGGCGGCCCGGCGATCTCCCCGGCGGGGGCCGCGACCAGCAGCCGCAGGACCGGGCGCGGCGCGGCGTACAGGCGGATCATCAGCCACAGCGCGCACTCGCCGCGGTGCAGCCACCACGCCGTCAGCCCCGCCACCGTGAGGTGGACCAGCACCATGCCGGGAGCGGGATGCCCGTGCGCCTGCTCGGGCCCGCCGCCGGGGGCCAGCCGCTCGAAGAGCTGGTGCAGCACCATCTGGGTGCTCACCGTCGCCACCAGCACGGCCGCCGGGCCGCGCTCGCGCCCGTCGATCAGGTAGGCCAGCCCCAGCGCCGCCAGCACCCCGCCCAGGCAGACCCCGAACGGCACCATGGCCCCGCCGGCCAGCGCGTGCCCGACCGCGGACACCGCGCCGCACACCGTCGCGAACACCACGGCCCGCGCCAGGCGCAGCACCGCGGCGGCCACCGGCGGGGCGGCGCACCGGGTGGCACGTAGCGCGAAGGACACAGCCGCCATCCTTACACATGGTTCGCCCGGTCCCGGAGGTTCACAACCCGCTCGCAGGGGCAGCGGACCGCGATGGACACCGCCTTCAGCGCTGGCCCGGACCTGGAACGGCTGGTCCGCCAGGAGCTAACGGACGCGGGCTTCACCATCGAGCCGTCCCTGATGTCCGCCGACGGCGGGCTCGGCGTCTGGCACGATCCCACGCGGGGTGTGGTCATCACCTGGGACACCGCCGCCGACCAACTGGTCAAGTACGCCACCATCCGCGAAGCGGTGCAGTTGGCGCTGAGAACGATCCTGGCCGAGGCCGGTCATCAGTTCAGGGAGGACTTCGGCGGCCTGGAGCTGATCGTCACGTCCTGACCTCGCGCAGCGGCCGGCCCACCTCGTGCAGGTGGCGCAGCGCCTGGCCCCACGACTCGAACAGGCCGCACTCAACGTAGTCGACGCCGAGCGACTCGCAGTATTCGCGCACGATGGGCTGCGCCCTGCGCAGGTTGGCCGTGGGCATGCTGGGGAACAGGTGGTGCTCGATCTGGAAGTTGAGGCCGCCGAGCGCGGTGTTGACGAAACGGCCGCCGCGCACGTTCCTGGAGGTCAGCACCTGGCGGCGGAGGAAGTCCAGCTCGTCCTCGGCGGTGAGCACCGGCATGCCCTTGTGGTTGGGCGCGAACGTGCACCCGAGGTAGACGCCGTAGCAGGCCTGGTGGACGGCGACGAACAGCAGGGCCATCGGCAGGGGCAGCACGAGCAGGACCGCGCCGAGGTAGAGCACGACGTGCGCCGTCAGGAGCAGCCCTTCGAGCCCCCGGCTCTTGAGCGAGGCGCGGCGCAGCGCGCGGAAGCTCGACACCTTCAGGTTGAGCCCCTCGAGCGTGAGCAGGGGAAAGAACAGGTACGCCTGCCGCCGGCCGATGAACCGGGCGATCCCCCGGCTGTGCTCGGCCTGCTTCTCCGACCAGACGAGGATGTCGGGCGAGACGTCGGGGTCGTGGTCCTCATGGTTGGGGTTGGCGTGGTGGCGGGTGTGCTTGTCCATCCACCAGCCGTAGCTGAGCCCGACGGCCAGGTTGCCGGCCAGCAGCCCGGCCGCTCTGCTCGTGCGCCGCGACCGGGAGATCTGCCCGTGCGCCAGGTCGTGGGCCAGCAGGGTGACCTGGGCGAACGCCACCGCCAGCAGCACCGCGACGGGAAGTTGCCACCAGGAGTCGCCGATCATGGCGAAGGCCGCCCAGCTTCCCGCGAACAGGGCGGCCACCAGCGTGATCCTGGCCACGTAGTAGCCGGGCCGCTTGTCCAGCAGGCCCTCCTGAGCGACGCGGCGTGACAGCTTCGCGAAGTCGCTCCCCCGTTCCCGTGCGCGGGGCGTGTCCACCACAGTCAAGATTTCCTCCGATGCCGACGAGGCGTTCGTGTCGTCTCATCAGCATCGCGAGGCGCCGGCGTGTCCGGACCCCCGCTGTCACCCTGGTTCCCGGTAGTGCAGGCCCTACCATGGGAACGGAAACGACTCCCCCGCCGCCTGGGGATCGGTCCGGCCCAGCGCACTCAGCGTTGCAGGGGGCGACCTCACCTGTCGGAATGGCGGGCGGCGGGGGCGCCGGCTCACGTGAGCTGCAGGACCGGCATGCGCGCCGGAGCCGCGGCCTCACCGTGGACGTGCAGGTCCGGGCGGAAGGCCGCGAGATACGCCTCCCGGTCGCGGAAGGTCGCGGCCAGGGCGTCCCCGTAGTCGATGAGCTGCCGGTGCGCGTGCCGGCGCGGCTCGTAGCGGGCGGTCAGCAGCCGGTCGAGCAGTTCGGCGTCGTCCCCGGCCGCGCAGATGACGTCGGCCAGGATCTCGGCGTCGTGCAGCGTGTAGCTCATGCCCATGCCCGTCATCGGGTGGCAGGCGAACGCGGCCGAGCCCAGCAGGGCGGCGTTGCCCTTGTGGTAGGCCCCCACCCGCAGCGAGGAGACCTTGATCCGCTGCCAGGTGGCGGGGTGCAGGGAGTCGAAGGCGTCGGGGCTGTCGGTGACGAACTTCTTCAGCTCGTCGAGCAGCGCGGGGACGCCGTCCTGGAAGATCTCCTTGTCGTCTTCGGGGGGTAAGCCGACGAACACCCTGGCCTGGTCCCTGTTGAGCGGGTAGAGGTAGGTGAGCCAGCCGTCGGAGCTGAAGTAGAGCCGGTTGAGCTCGGCGACGCTGGCGGTCAGCGGCACGGTGGCCACCCGCATCAGCAGCCGCTCGTACGGCATCGTCTGCTGCTCGATGCCGAGCGCCTGGCGTACGGCGGACTTGGTGCCGTCGGCGCCGATCACGACGCCGGCCCGCAGCCGCCGGCCGTCGCTGAGCGTCAGCTCCTCCACCTGGCGGCCCACGGGGCCGTCGCCGAAGGCGATGTCATCGATGCTCGCGTCGAACCGGAACTCGACGCCCTCCATCACGCAGGAGGTGTAGATGAGCTCGACGAGCTCCCGGTAGGGGCGGATGAGGAAGCCGCCGTCGGGGAAGCGGCACTCCTTGATGGGTTCGCCATCGTGGTAGTAGCGGATGAGGTCGCGCCTGAGGCCGTGGCGGCCGACGAGGCCCGCCAGTCCGTGCCGGGCGAGCACTCGCAGCCCAGGGGGCTTGAGGAAGTCGGCACCCGCGCTCGGGACCGAGGGTCCCTGCTCGATGACGACGACGTGCCGGCCGCGGCGGCCCAGCAGTAAGGCCAGGAAGCAGCCGCCGAGCCCGGCGCCGACGATGGCTACGTCGCACGATGAGGTTGCCATGACGAGAGCCCTTTCGAATGGTTGAACTAGTTCGTATGCCCGCGGGTTCCGGCGAGCGGACCAGGTTCGGCCGTCCGCTGCCGCGGGATAGGGTCCGTGGGGGGTGTGCGGGTCTCGACTGGCAGGAGCGCATCGGCCTCCGCCGCCACCGTGGCGAGGGTCATGCGCAGCTCGAGCAGCAGCCGGCGCGGCACTTTGATCATGACGTCACCCGGGTCCGGCCGCTGCCGGGTGATCTTGGTGAGGGCCAGTGCGCCGATCAGCACCGAGATGGCCACGCAGAGCGCGAGCGCTCCGGCCAGGCCGGCGAAGGGGCCGGTCATGAACGGGTGGTCGATCACGACCGACACGACCGCGATGCCGACGGCACCGCCGACCATGCGCGCCATGGTGGCCGCGCCGACGGCGGAGGCGTACTGGTGGGGGCGGGCGGCCAGGGTGGTGGCGACGGAGGTGCCGGGCGCGAGCGCGCCCACGCCGATGCCGACCACGACGCTGGCGATCAGGCCCCACACGGTGGGACCCGCCTGCGTCAGCACGAGCACGCACGCGCCGCCGCAGAGCAGGGAGCCGGCGTAGATGAGCCCGTACGCGCCGACCCGTTTCACGATGCGCCCGGCCAGGAAGCTCGTGATGACGACGGCCACCGACGTGGGGGTCAGCCACATGGCCACTTCGAGCATGGGGTAGCCGAGGTGGAGCAGGTAGAGGGGCTGGACGGTCAGCAGCCCGTACGACAGAGCGCCGAAGCCCCAGGTGGCCAGCCAGCCCCAGACGAACCGGGGACGCCGCCACAGGGCCAGGTCGATCGCGGGCAGCCGGTGATGCCTGGCCTGCGCCAGCGCGCCACCGAGCAGGGCCAGGGCGGCCAGCCCGAGCCACACCACGTCCATCCCCCAGGCCATGGCCTTGGAGATGGCCAGGACGACCACGGCGATGCCGGCGGCCAGCAGCCAGGCTCCGAGCACGTCGGGCACGCCCTTGGCGGCGGAGCGCCGGCCCGGCGGGAGCGCGACGCAGGCGATCAGGAGCGCGATGCCGATGATGACGTCGGGCACGAACAGGGACCGCCAGCCGACGGTGGCGGCCAGCCAGCCGCCGCCCGCCTGCATGAGCAGGCAGCCGAGCCCGGAGGCGGAACTCCACAGCGCGATCGCGCCGCGGCGCTGCGACTCCGGCAGCTCCCCGAGCAGCAGTCCGAGGCTGGCCGGGATCATCGCCGCGGCACCGGCGCCCTGGACGGCCCGTGCGGCCAGCACGGACGACCAGGACTCCACGGTGACGGTGGCGATCCCGCCCAGCACGAACACCACGAGACCGACCGCCAGCACCCGGCGGCGGCCGAACAGGTCGGCCCAGCGCCCCGCGGTGGCCAGCAGCGCCGCGATCGGGATGAACGCCGCGCTGGTCAGCCAGACGAGGTCACCGAGCGGCATGCCGGTGCCCGCGGGGGTGTACCGCAGGACCCCGACCGCCAGTGTGGTGGCCGTGGTATCTGCCATCACCGTCAACATGACGCCCGCGCCGACCAGCCGCAACATCACTCCGTGACGGCGGTCCACGCCGGTCGAGCCCGTCCCCCGGACGGCCGCTGGTGACGAACGCACGTGTTGCCTCCTCGAGAACCTCTGGATGGTCTCCGCCGGGGGCACACTCCGGCTGTGCGAACGGCGGAGCCGGTGGGGGTGTTTCAGGCGCCGTACCGGCCGGGCGAGAGCAGGCCGTCCGGGTCGAGCGCGGTCTTGAGCCGGTGGAGCATGCCGAGACCGGCCGTGCTGGTCTCCGACCACACGTCGGCGGCGGCGTGGTCGATGTCGGAGCGGTAGATGGCGCAGCCGTGCCCGCGCAGCAGGCAGTTGCCGTCGTTGCGGAGCTGGTGGGCCCGGTACGCCGCCTCGGGCGCGCCGCGTTCGAAGAAGATCTGGATGACGCCGTTGGCCAGGTGCCTGCTGACGAGGTTCCACTCGACCATGAGCGCGGTGGTGTGCGCGTCCACGGCCGTCTGCAGGGCGGCCAGGATGTGCTCGGTCCTGCGTGCGTGCATGGGGAGTAGCGGGAGCAGCGCCAGGAAGCCCATCGCGCCCTCGTCGATCTGGTCGCACGAGGTCACGCCGAGCGCGTTGTGCACGCCGCGGCAGGTGGGGATGCCCTGCGCCATGAGCGCCCTGGGGTAGAGCGGATCGTCGGGCCCGACCTCGGCCGCGTCCATCACGCGCAGCGCCTCGGCGCCCTCGACCTCGATGAGCGCCTTGCGCAGGAGTTCCTCGGCCAGCTCGACGGTGGCGTCGCTGCCCATGAGCGGGCCCAGGATGGTGAACAGGCTCGGGTCGACGCCCGCGGGCAGCGTCCAGTCGCCTTCGCCGGGGGTGAGCGAGAGTTCGCGCACCCGCAGCAGCCCTTCGGCCGGGTTACCCCGGCGCAGGAACCCGGTGATCGCCCCGAGCGTGACGCCTACCTGGTCGCGGCCCAGGCGGCCGTGCACGAGTGCGACCGTCTGCGGGCGCGGCACCAGAGCCACGGCCATGGCGGTGACGATGCCCAGGTTGTGCTGGACGAAGGCGGCCGTCAGGTCGGGCCCGGCGACCCGGCCGTGATAGCGCCCCGCCGGGTCGAGCCCGCCGGTGGTGATGACGCTCCCGTCGGCCAGCACGGCCTCGATCCCGGCCACGTCGTGCACCCGGGAGCGGATGCAGCCGTCGCCGCGGTCGAGGGCGTTGCCGACCACGGAGGTGTCGGCGCACGAGGCGGTGACGTTCAGCATCCACGGGGTGTCGCGCAGCACGGCGGCGAGCTGCCGCTGGGTCACGCCCGGCTCGATGACGGCGAAGCCGGCCTCCAGGTCGAGGCTGCGCACCCGGTTCATGCCGCTGAGGTCGACGACCAGGTTGTCGTCCGTGACCGGCATGCCGGAGCCCATGCCCCAGTTCCTGCCGGTGCTGATCGGGTACAGCAGAAGCTTGTCCGTCATGGCCCGTCGTACGAGTGCGCGTACCTCGTCCAGGCTGCGCGGGCTCTCCACGCCCGTCACGGAACGCGGCTGGTGCCCGCCGACGTCCCGCGACTTCAGCTCCACTCGCGATAGTCCCTGCATGATTCTCCTCACCAGGTCTAGGCGGTGTGCTGGAGCAGGTCGTCGATGGAACCGATGGCCTGGTTGGACATTTCCCTGATCCCGAGCAGGCGCCGCTCGACGTACTCGTCTGGTTCGGTGGGTTCGGTGGATTCGGCGGGCGGGATCGCGGCGGGGAGGTCGAGCGTGCCGCGCGGCGGCGACTGGACGGGGATCTCGTGCAGGCCGTACGGGTGGCGCCGGACATGGTCGGTGTCTCGGTGCTCGCGCCTGGTTCGGGCGGGAAGATGCGGGGGGGTTCGCATGACGGGAGCTCTCCTACCGGACTCGTATGGGGTTTTCCGGGCGACCGCTCGCCGTTGAGCGGGTCGAGGTCAGCGCGCGCCCTCCTCGATGCCGTTGTGTTCGGCTCGTGGAGTGACGGCCGCGGGGGTGGCCCGTGGCACGCCGTGGTTGATGACGCTCGCGGCGATGCGGCGCTCCGCCAGCCCCATGTGGGGACGGCCGGCACCGTGCGGACTCGGCCTCGTCGTGACCGAGCCGCGGATCATTGAGCTGGCGTGCACCCATCGGTGCGACTCCACCAGCACCTCGCGCTGCGCGCGGCGCAGGTCCGTGTGCCGCGCGTAGTGCTCGCAGACGGCCCGCGCCAGCACCCGTGCCATGACGAGGTGCTCTTCGCAGGCGCCCGCGACCTTCGCCTCCAGGCCGACGACCTGGGCGAGAAGCAGTTGCAGGTGCGGCAGGCCGGAGGCCCGCTCGAACCCGCCGAGTTCGGCCAGCCGCTCGGGCCAGCGCAGCCGCCGCTCGATCGCGGCGCACACGTCCGCGACGAGCATCGCCGGGGGCTGACCGGCGAGCTTGTCGTCCGGGCTGAGGCCGTCGACCTGCACGGCCCGTTGCGCGGTCGGCTCGAAGTCGGCGAGCCGGCGCAGCCCGCTCTGCAGCAGGCGTACGCGGTTGTGCAGGCAGGCGGCGCTCCAGCCGAGGACCAGCAGGCGGTCCGCGTCGGCCTCGCAGTGCCAGCCGACCAGCGCCACCTCCCGGGCCATGCGGTGGTAGAGGACCCATGACTCGTGCGCGCCGACCGGCATGGGGGTGTCGATCCACACCTGCAGGCCGCCCGGAGGGAGTTCGCCGACACCGACGTCCACACCCTCGGGCGCCACCCTGGCGCAGATCCGCTCGACGACCCGCTGCTGGGCTGCCGTCTCCGGCGCCATGGGCACCGGCCCCGGCAGCACTCGCTCTGGGGCCACTCTCGCCCTCGGCTCGATGCTCATCTTGGGCCACCTCCCGACCCTCGGTCTCTGCGACCGACGTAAATTGACACTTAATAGTGCCGTCCTGATCGTCGTAAGACGGCGGTTTTCTGTCAACTGTCACTTAACGAGAAGAGTATGGTTGCTCCGCCGAGAAACGATCACACGCCGTGAACGCGCGACTTCCCGCAGGTGAATACGGCGTTACGGGAGATCGATGATCTAGCATCCGTACGGTGCGGTGATCGTGGAGGACAGGCGAGGAGCAAGCCCGTGACGGTGCACAGAGCCGTGGTCGCGGCCATGTCGGTGGCCGCCGGACTGCCCGCGCCGGCCGGTCCGGCGCAGGCCGGAGCCGGTTACTGCCTGCTACCGGATCACTCCCAGCAGTCCGCTCAGACCGGGGCTTACCTGATCGATACTGCTTCCTCACTAGACTGGATTCATCCCAATCCGCCGCCGCCCGCGCCCGAACCGAGCGACTCCGAACGGCTGGAGTTCGCCGGATTCCCGAACGTGTCGGTCCTCGACGTGATCGGCCGCGGCGGCGCCCCGGCACAGAAGGTGATCACCACCTTCACCACCAACGTGGACAAGGTCGTCACCCTGACCAACTCCGCGGCGGTGTCGGCGGACGGCGGGCTCACCTTCGGCCCGGCGAACCAGACGCCGCTGCGCGAGTCACCCATCGAACTGCTCGACGGCCGGTATTTCGCCACGGAGTACTACCCGGACCGGACCGGGCCGCACACGGCGCGGCTGGGCGTGCTCACCTCGTCCTCGCTGGACGACGAGGAGGGCTGGGTACGCTCGGAGGCCACCCTGACCACGCCGGGAGACCTGCTGCAGGGCGGCGCGACGCACGGGGTGCCGGTCCAGCTCGCCGACGGCACGATCCTCATCACGCTGTACGCCCGCTACAGCGACACGGGGACGTACCAGGCCGAGGTGTACGCCAGCGAGGACGGCGGCCGCACCTTCGCCCGCCGCGGCGTGATCGCCGGGCCGTCGGACGGGTTCGTCCACAACGAGGCGGCCCTGGCGCAGACGCTGGACGGCAGCCTGCTGGCGGTGCTGCGCCGCGACGGCGGCCAGTACTCGACCCTGCACCAGAGCCGCTCCATCGACGGCGGCCACACCTGGTCCCCGGTGCGCGAGGTGCGGTTCACCGGCCAGGACTGCGTGGTGCGCGGCGTGGCGCCGCGGCTGCTGCTGACCCCCGGCGGCCTGCTCGTCCTGAGCGCGGGGCGCCCGGACAACTGGATGGCGGTCTCGCCCGACGGGCTCGGTGAGGAGTGGCTGGAGCCGCGGGTGACCTACCACAATCGCGACGGCATCTGGGACACGCACGGCTCCTCCGGCTACACCGGCCTGGCGGCCGTCGGCCCGCACCGGCTCATCCAGGTGTTCGACAGTTGCAAGCTGCCGGGGGTGCGGCCAAACGGGCTGCTCGACGAGACGGCGTGCCCGGCGCACGGCCGGTTCGAGCACGGCGGCTGGTACGCGGTCAAACGCCTGCTGTTCACCGTGGCCGCGCCCGGCGCCGGCCGGCGGCTGGACCTGGCGGAGCTGCATCGGCGCGGCGACCTAGAGATCGATACCACCATGCGCTGGTCGAGCCCCTACCGCCCGAGGGCGCGCCCCGGCGGGGCCATCGACGGCAGCACCGGCTACTGGTCCGGCGCCGTCGCCGCCGGCCGCGGCCGGTACGTGCTGCACCTGAACCGGTCCTACCCGCTGCGCCGCATCGGCCTCAGCCTGCGCCCGGGGCATCCGGCCGACGCCCGCGTGTACGTCTCCGAGGACGGCCGCTCCTGGGGCGACCCGGTCGTCACGATCACCGGCAGGACCGACTACGCCCTGCGCTACGACGAGATCGGCCACACGGCCCGCCATGTCAAGATCGTCACCGAGCCGGTGGCCGGCTGCGACCCGGAAATAGGCCGGGCGTGCAGCATGCTGAACGAGGTCGAGCTCTATTCCTGAAAACCCGGCGACATTCCCGAACGGCCGGCGAACCCGAACGGAGACCTTTTCCGCCGGTCGCCGGCCACCGTCGGAGCCGGAAATCCATGCCGGAAATCCAAAAGGCGCCCGCGGAGGCTCGGCGATGCCGCCTCCGCGTGACGCCTTTTCGTTTTCCCGGGCGCGGCGCCGTCCTCTCCCGTTCGTTTCCCGGGCGCGGCGTCGTCTTCTCCCGGCGTGGTGCCTTTCGTTTCCCGGCGCGGATCCTCACCGCTCCGGCGGAAGGTCGTCGTCGCGGCCCAGCAGGCCGTCGTCCCTGGTCGTGCCCTCTTCGTCGACCTCCAGGTGCTCCTTGCGGACCTGTCCCTCGACGGTCTCCTCGCGCTGGATGTCCTGCTTGTGGACGTGGATGCGCTCGACGGGCCGGGTCTCCTTGCCGACGACCGGGCGCTCCTCGTGCAGGATCATCTGCCGGTCTTCCTCGCCGATCTCGTACGACCCCGTCGCCTCCCCGTCGCGGATGGGCTCGCGCTCGATCACGACCTCTTCGTGCGAGAGCGGGATCCGCTCCTGGACGTTCTCGGTCTCGACGTACTTGTGCAGGCGTACCCGGCCGGTCTCCCTGCTCTCCTTGCCGATGTGGAGCCGCTCTTCCGACACGGTCATGTCGATGTCGCGCTCGTCGGCGAGGTCGCCGGTGAAGTCGCCGGCTCGGTCGCCCATGCGGTCGCCCATTCGATCGCCGGTGAGGCCGCCGGTGAGGTCGTCGCGCGTGTCCCCGGTCAGGCCGGTCGGCCGGTCCTCCCCGGTGAGCGGGGCTCCCATGCGCGGCTCGGTGCGCTGCTGCGGGATGCCGGTCGGCTGCATGCCGTAGTAGCGGTAGAGGTCGGCCTCCTCGCGCAGGGACAGGCGGCCGTCCACGTCGATGGTGGGAGCCCCCTTGATCGTCTCCTTGTCGAAGGGGACCCGGATCTCATCCCCCGAGCGGCGGGTGTTGGCCAGCGGCACGAAGGTCTGCTTCATCCCGAAGAACCCCGTGCGGACGGTCACCCACTCCGGCTCGCCCGTACGATCGTTGAGGTAAACCTGGCCCACCTTGCCGATCGGTTGCCCGTCCGACCCCGTCACATGGCAGTCGAGCAGGTGCCGGATCTCTGTCTGCATAGCCACGACGATCCCCCCGATGCGATTTCGTCCTGGTTCAAATAGGACAAATACCCCATATCACCGCAACGCCACATCGGGGCTAACCAGATTTCGGGAAAATCACTCGCCCTGGGCGCGCCGCAACGCCGACAAATGCTCCTGCAACGACGGCGCGGCCGTCTTCGCCAGCGCCACCACAGCCGGCGAGGAGCCGGTGGATATCTCCTTCTTGGTGGCGGCGATCGCCTCCTTGTGCGCCTTGATCATGCCGCCCAGGAAATCCTGGTCGAAGTCCTGGCCGGTCGCGTTCTCCAGGCGCAGGAGCTCGGTGCGCTGGCCGGCGGTGGGCGAGGTGGGCAGCGTGACGCCGAGCTGCGTGGCCGTCTGCGTGACCTTGGTGTCGAGCTTGGTGTGGTCCTTGACGAGCATCTCGCCGACCGCCTTGATCTGCTTGGTGACACCTTTGTTCCGCGCCAGCCGCCCGGCCTGGACCTCGGCCAGGTTCCCCTGGTGGATGGCCGCCAGCCAGGCCTTGTCCTGCTCGGACGGCTGCGCGTCGGTATGGGGCGCGAGCGCCGCGGCGTCCGGCGGCGCCTCGGCGGCACAGCCGGGAAGGACGGCGAGGGCCGCGGCGGCGAACGACAGGGCCAGATATGTACGCATACGTCTTCCTATGACAAGATGACAGGGATTCACTACAGAGCGTAACCGTCAACCGGATGCCCGCCCGGCATTCGGGGCCCCGTGTCCGGGAAAGTCCGGCCGGGGGCGGGTCACCTTCGTCGCTCTCAGGCCGTCATCGATAATGACCAGGACGTTCGGTGACCAAGGAGAGCCCGCCCTCATGCCCCACCCCACCCCGCGCACCCCGCACCAGCGCAAGCAGGACACCCTCGACCGCCTCGAGCACGACGTGGACGCCTGGGTGGCCACGGCCGGCGAGGGCGGGGAGCCCTACATGGTGCCGCTGTCGTTCCTCTGGGACGGCGCCGGCCTGCTGATCTCCACGGCCAGCGCCAGCCCGACCGCCCGCAACCTGCTGGCCAACGGCCGGGTGCGGGTGGGGGTCGGCCTGGTGCGCGACGTCGTGCTCGTCGAGGGGACCGCGCGGGCGACGCCCGCCGATGAGATCCCGGCGGAGGTGGGCGACGCGTTCGCGGCGAAGGCCGGCTTCGACCCGCGCAAGTCGGCCGATCCCTACCACTACTTCCACATCACGCCGCGCCGGCTGCAGGCGTGGCGGGAGGCGGACGAGCTGGCCGGGCGCGACCTGATCCGCGACGGCGAGTGGACGGTCAGCTGAGACTCACCACCAGCGTGGTGTGGCGCTTGCCGATGACGACGGCCCCGTCGCGGACCGGGACGGGGCCGGTGTACGCCTCCACCCTCAGATCGCCCGCCTCGGGACGGCCGGCCTCCTCCCAGGCCCTGACGTGCGCGCTCAGCTCACCGGCCAGCCTGCGGCCGTCGGGGCCGTGGCCGCGTACGACCACCCCGTTGTCCGCCCCGCCGTCAGCCCCGCCGTCAGCCCCGCCGTCAGCCCCGCCGCCCGGCCTGCCGTCCATGGCGAGGACGGCGATGCTGCCGCGCTCGGCGATGCCCGCGGTGGCGCCGTAGCCGGCGCCGAGCTTGCCGGTCACGACGCACCAGCGGGGCTCGTGCAGCGCCAGCCACAGCGACACGCCCATGCCGAGCACCAGCGGCGACACCGGCTCCCGGACGGGCACGGCGACCTCCACCGGCTCGGTGTCGAGCGCGGCGGCCACGTCGCCGAGCTCGCGCGGCGCGGGCAGGGCCAGCATCAGGTCCGGATCCCGGCGCAGCACCATGAGGAGCTCGGTCCCGGCGAACGGCCCGCGCATCCGCATGAACCCGCACGGCGCCACCGACCGGCCGACCCAGCGATCGCCGTCCCGCTCCATGGCCACCGACACCTGGACGCCGCGCAGGTCGAGCGGCACCACCAGCCGCCCGCCGGGCCCGAGCTGCGCCAGCCACGCCGGAGCCAGGTCCCACACCCCGACGGTGGCGACCAGCCGGTCGTACGGCGCCAGGCCCGGCCACCCGAGGCCCCCGTCCGCGCACACCACCTCGACCGGCGGCGACCCGGCGGCGGTCAGGTGCCCCCTGGCCTCCGCCACGATGTCCGCGTCGATGTCCACGCTGACCACGCGCCCGCCGGGCCCGGCCAGGCGCGCGAGCAGCGCCGCGTTGTAGCCGGTGCCCGCGCCGATCTCCAGCACCCGGTGCCCGGGCTCCACGCCGAGCTGGTCGAGCATGATGGCCATGATCGCGGGCTGCGAGGAGGAGCTGATCGGCCGTCCCTCGGCGTCGCGCCGGGTGACGATGGGCTCGTCGCGGTAGGCGCTCTCGGGCTCGACGCCGGGCACGAAAAGGTGGCGCGGCACCGCGAGCATGGCCGCGGCCACGGGCTCGCTGATGTCCTGACGCTCCCTGAGCTGCGCCACCATGGCCTGCCTCTGCGTCGCGAAGTCCATGCGGCCCATTGTGCAAAATAAATCGCGCAGAAGGGTTGAGCGCGAAATGAGCGGGCAGGGCAGGCAATTCCTGAACGTCGACCGTGAGGAGGAGCCGTAGTGCTCACCCTGACTGCCAACGCAGCACAGGCGATCCGTGACCTGACCGCGACCGCGCCCCAGCCTTCCCAGAGCGGGATCCGTATCTCGTCCCAGGGAGAGGGCGCGAGCTCGTTGACCCTTTCGCTGGCCACCGCCCCCGAACCGGCGGACGAGGTGGTCGAGGCCGAAGGCGCGCGGGTCTACCTCGACCCCGTGGCCGCGACCGTTCTGGAGGACAAGTCGCTCGACGCCGGAGCCGACGACCAGGGCAGCGTGTCGTTCCTGGTCACCGAGAAAACCGCCTGACGCGGCCCCGCCGTGCCGGGCGCGCCGGCACGGCGGGCTTCCCGCCCGATCCTCCGCTGAGCCTTCCGCCCAGCCTTTCGCCGAATCTTTCGCCCAGCCTTCCGCTCAGCCGTCCGCGAGCAGCTTGTGCAGGTAGCGGAGCTGCTCCTCCGACTGGTAGCCGCCACCGCCCTCGTGGTTGTTCCAGGGCCACACGGTGATCTCCTTGGGCCCCTGCCAGTGGTTGTAGGCGGCGAACACCGTGGACGGCGGGCACACGTCGTCCATCAGCCCGACCGAATAGAGCGCCGGCACCCGTCCGCGGGCGGCGAAGTTGAGCCCGTCGAAGTACGCCAGCGTGCGGAACACCTGCTCGGCGCTGTCGCGCCGGGTGGCCAGGAACCGGACCAGCTCCTGGTACGGGTCCCGCCCCGTGATCTCCACGGCCCGCCTGAAGTGGGTCAGGAACGGCACGTCGATGAGCGCCGCCTTGACGCCCGGGTGCAGCGCGGCCACCGCCTGCGCGATGCCGCCGCCCTGGCTGCCGCCCGAGGCCACGATGCGGGCGGCGTCCACCGCCGGATGCCCGGCCGCCGCGTCCACCGCCCTGACGGCGTCGGTGAACACGCGCCGGTAGTAGTAGTCGGCCGGGTCGAGGATGCCGCGGGTCATCATGCCGGGCGCCTGCGGGCCCGCGCTGCCGTGCGGGTCACCGGTCGTGCCGGGGTGGCCGACGTTGGCGCCGCCGTGACCGCGCGTCTCCATCACGAACACCGCGTACCCGGCGGCCGGCCACATCAGGTGGTCCTTGGGGAACCCGCGCCCGCCGCTGTAGCCGATGTAGTGCATCACGCACGGGAGTGGCCCCTCCGCGCCGCGCGGCACCAGGAACCAGCCGTTGATCCGGTGCCCGCCCCAGCCCGCGAACGACACGTCGAACACGTCCACGCCGGTGAAGGGCAGGTCGTAGGGCACGTACTCGGCGGCCAGGTCGAACTCCCCGGCCTCGGCCAGGGTCGCGGCCCAGAACGCGTCGAAGTCGGCGGGCTCGTCGCGGTCGGGCAGGTAGCCACGGAGCTGCTCCAGCGGCAGGTCGAACAGGGGCACGGTGCTTCTCCAGCCTGTAGATAGGATTGCCTTGATATTTCACCCCATCAGGGCGGAAAGCGGTATCCCGGGGTCGGCTCTCGGTGGAAGCGCCGGATCTGGGTAGGGCGACACCCGTGATCGAATACCTCATCCAGGTTCCCGACGCGCGACTCTCCCCCGGGCTCGTCCTGGACGCCCCCGCCGGTGTCGATGACTTCCTCGTGATGTTCGGCGACGACGAGACCGAGGCCCGCGCCCAGTTGCTGACCGACCACGCCGGTCGCCCGCTGCTCAGGATGGGCGGCTACATGAAGGCCGACGGCTCGGTCGTCGACGAACGCGTGTGGACGGTGACCGAGACCGAACGACACGGCGACCGCGTCCGGCTGCGCCTGGGCGACGCACTTCCCTGACCGAACCGGGGGGCGTGCACTAACGTCCCTTTAGTGGCTTCTTTCGCCAGGCTGGCCGGTCGGGCGGTGACGGGCGCCGGAGTGCTGGCGCTGTCGCCGGTCCTCGGGCTGGCCGCGCTGGCCGGGACGGCCATGGTGGGCGCGCGGCCGATGGTGTTCGCGGTGTGCGGGCTGGCGGCGTTCGCGTCGGTGTTCTTCCTCGGGCTGCTGCTGGTGGTGCCGCGGCCGGGGGTGACGTGGGGGCGGTGGTTACGCGCGCTGGTCGTCCTCGGGGTGGAGGCCGCGGTGGTGTGGCAGGTCTCCACGGCCACGCTGCGGCCGTCCCCGGCGCAGGCGCCGCCGGCGAAGGTGGCCGGGCAGCGGGAGTGGCGGCTCACGACGGGCTCCGAGCTGGCGTACGTACGGCGCGCGCCCAAGCGGGTCACCCGGGCGGAGCCGGTGGTGTTCCTGCACGGCGGTCCCGGGGTGGCCGACCTGCGGGCGGACGCGGCGTTCTACGGCCGGCTCGCGGCCGACGGTTTTCAGGTCTACGTCTACGACCAGCTCGGGGCCGGGCGCTCGGCCAGGCTGACGGACCCCACCGGGTACGGCCTGACCCGCGACGTGGCCGACCTGGAGGCGATCCGGCGGACGGTGGGCGCCGAGCGGCTCAACCTCGTGGCGCGGGGGCATGGGGCGCAGGTCGCGGCGGCGTACCTGGCGGGGCATCCCGACCGGGTGGCCAGGGCGCTCCTGTACTCCCCCGCCGGGCTCTCCCCCGCGCGCGCCGCCGACCGGCCCGCCTCCTCGGCCCTGCTCGGTCCCGGGGGCGAGCCCGATCCGCGCACGCTCGTGCTCAGCACGCTGCTGCGGGTGGAGCCGGGGGCGGCGCACGATTTCGCGGGCGACCGGGAGCTGGACGCCCACCTCGCCCTCGTCCGCCGTGGTTCCCCGCATCCGTGCCCTGCCCCCGGCGACGAGGGGCCGGTCTCCCGGGACGAGGGGCTCGGCGGGTACGTCGGGCTGGCGGGGCGGCCTGCGCCCGCGGGCCTGCGGCGGGACCTGGCAGGGGTGAGGGCGCCCGTGCTGATCGTCAAGGGGGCCTGCGACGAGCAGAGCTGGTCGGCCGCCGCCGACTACCGCCGCGCCCTGCCGACCGCCCGCCTCGCCTACGTCCCCGACGACGCCGGGTACCTGTCGGCGCTGCGCGCTTTCCTCACCGACCGGCCGGTGACCCCGTACGAGGGCGACACCCCGCCACCCGGCTACCGCGGCCCCGCCTGACCCCCTGCGGCGGGGCGGGAGGCAGCGGTCAGCGGGACTCCG
This sequence comes from Nonomuraea sp. NPDC050643, assembly GCF_040654715.1. Lineage (NCBI taxonomy): Bacteria > Bacillati > Actinomycetota > Actinomycetes > Streptosporangiales > Streptosporangiaceae > Nonomuraea > Nonomuraea sp. NPDC050643. Next base: position 66,051 of record NZ_JBFAIM010000073.1, read on the forward strand.
GGCGGGTGGCGGGGCGGGTGGCGGGGCAGGAGCCGGCCTTGGTGCCGGCGACCTTCCAGTCCGCGCCCGGGAACGGGCTCATGAAGTGCGTCAGCAGGTCCACCGCGTAGTCCGGCACCTGCCCGCCCGGGTCCAGGAAGGACACCATCTGGGGGCCGTCCGCGCCGCGCAGGGTGATGGCGTTGGCGCCCGCCCCGGCCGCGAAGCCGGGTTTGGCGTCCACCGTCACGCACGCCAGGCTGATCCCCGCCGCCTGGATCTCCTGCTTGGCCCCGATCCGCCGCATCCGCTGGTCGTAGCGGCGCAGGGCCAGCGAGGTCGCGGGCCCGATGCGGACCGACTCGCGGAAGACGTCGGCGCCGATCTCCCGGCTCAGCTTGACGTCCAGAGTGACGTCGGGCCGCAGGTTCACGCCCTTGGCGGCGAGCGTGAGGGTGCCGTAGTTCCCCTCGAAGCCGGGGGCGAGGTAGCCGAGGCCGGGTGGCGCCTTCATGCCGAACGGGATCTTGCCCGGCCTGACGCGCAGCCACGACATCCGCCGTACCGACAGCCCGACGTTCTCGATCGCGCTCTGCCCGAGCCCGAACCGGCCGCCGACGTGGTAGGTCAGGAACCCGGTCGTGTACGGCACCTCCTTGCTCACCGCGATGCTCTGCGGCGCGACCGCGTCCACCTTGAGCCCGGCCTTGAGCGCGACGCGCCCGGTGGGCACCGGCTTCGAGACGAGGTCGAGCGACTGGTCCGGATTCAGCCGGATCGTGGTGTCGGCGGCCAGGTCCCTGACCGTGAACGACACGTCCCCGAGCCGCCCCGACGGGTCCACCAGGCCGCCCTCCACGCCGAGGTGGCCGTCGAGGGTGCTGGCGCCGCCCACCGCCTTGTACGTGACCGCGGGCACGCTCAGCCCGGCGGCCGAGGCGTCGGCGTCCACCCCGAACACGGCCGGCACGTCGGAGAAGCGCAGCTCACCGGTGCCCTTGCCGGGCAGCGTGACCTTGGCGGCGAGCTTGTCGACGGCCGCGGAGTTGGTGACCCGGATCCGGGTCCTGGCGCCGTACGTGCCCTCGACGGCCACCTGGGCGGGCACGGGGTCGATCGCGACCTGCCCGCGCACGCCGCCCGCCTCGGCCCGCACCTCGAGCGCCCCCAGCGTGGCGGCCGGCTCGATCCGGTACGCGGCCTTGACGGCGTTGCCCTGCGCCACGTCGAACGGCCCCAGCGACATGCTGGTGATCTTGGAAGGCAGCCCGGTCAGACCGGCCCTGGCCCTGATCGGCACCGGTGACAGCACGCTGCTGGCCAGATAGACGTCCAGCGTGCGGCGCTTCGGGCTGAACCCCGAGAACGAGAACGTCTTGGCCGCCAGGTCCACCGACACCTGGTCGGGCAGCCCGGTCACGTCCAGATAGCCCTGCAGGCCGAAGCAGCCGCGCTGCGCCACGCAGAAGGGGCCCTGCGCGCAGCCCGGCGACCCGGCGGCGCAGCCGCCGTCCACCAGCGACACCCCGCCCGGCACGGCGGGCGCGGCCCGCATCCGGTCGAGCGCCGCCGTCTTGCCGAGCCAGGCGCGGGCCCGCACGTCGAGGCGCGAGCCGGAGTAGGTGAGCCTGCCGTCCGCCGACGTGACGGCCAGCCGTCCCGGCACGGGGCCGAGGGTGCCGATCAGCCCGAAGCGGTCGTCGCCCCTGGTGACGTCGGCGTCCACGGCCAGGCTCTGCCTGCCCGCGCGGAAGTCGGCGGTGAACCCCTGCGCGGCCGGGCTGAACTCCACGTTCGACAGCCCCTTGACCAGCACGCTGGCGTCCAGGTCGCCGCTCGCCTGGCTGTAGTGGGCGGCCAGGTGCGGCCCCGTGGGCGCCTTGGCGCCGTCGTGGTTGGTGAACGCCAGCGCGGCCGACCCCACCGGCCCCGACAGGCCCCGGAAGCGGTACGCGGCCGCGTCCCAGGAGGCGTCGAAGCGCGCGGGCACGTCGCCCACCTCGGCGGCGGCCCTGACGTACCGGCCGTCGACCTTGGCCCTGGCCAGCGCCGACACCTTGGCTACCGGCGCGTCGGAGGTCCAGGTCAGGGTCTTGGCCTTGGTGTCGGCGACGAGTTCGGCGCGCCTGCGCACGCCTTCGACGCTCGCCCGCAGGTCCTCGCCGCCGGCCTTGGTGACGTGCGCTTTATTGGCATAAATCAGGACCTGCTTGAGCGTGGACGACGTGGCCACCTTCACCGTCGAGCGTTCGCCCAGCTCCCACGACGCCTTCACGTCGTCGTGCACCCCGAGCACGGTGCCGTCGATGGTCGGGCCCGTCTTGACGTTCGCGTAGGCGGCCCTGAGCTTGCCGATCACACCGCTGGCCTGGTAGACGGCCTTCCTGGCGGCCGGATCGAGCGTGACGTCCACGGTGGCGGGCGTGTTGGAGATCTCCAGCCGGGCCACGTGGGTGCCGTCGATGCTGGCCGCGCCCACGAAGGACCGGCCGCTGGAGTCCACCTTGAGGCGGGCGTGCGGCGCGGCGCCGTACGTGACGTCGAAGCCGGACAGCCCTGACAGCAGCCCCGACACCCCGACCGCGGCGCCGTCCTTGATCATGGTGACGTGGCCGCCGCGCGGGCTGGAGACGGCGCCCTCGTTGCGCTGGAGCACCACGGCGAACCGGCCGATGGGCGAGCTGGTCGAGTGCGTGACGCGATGCCCGGCCAGGTCGCTGACCAGGCGCACCTTCGCGGGCAGCTCGCTCAGCTCGGCCTTCAGCACGGTCTTGGCCGCGGCCCGGTCGAAGTAGAGCAGGCGGGCGGCGCCGCCGCGTCCCGAGGCGGAGGTGACGGACAACGTGTGCCTGCCGCCCTGCGTGCCGTAGGTGGCGGTCAGGGACGGCGGGACGCGCCGGAGGTCCACGTCGGTGACCTTGGACAGGCGGCCGTCGCGGTAGGCGTAGCTGTGCAGCCGGGCGCGGGCGATCGTGGAGGGGCTGGTGAAGCGGATCTCACCGCCCGACAGGCGCACCTCGGCGCGGGTGGGCATGCGGTCCAGCACGGCCTGGGTGAACCGGTTGCCGGTGACGGCCAGGGCGTCCAGGCGGGCGGGGGCGGAGGCCGTGACGTCCAGGGCGGGCGAGTCGAGCGCCGCGTTGACGGTGAGCTCCTCGGTGGCGGGCGTCTGGCGCAGGCTCACCGCGCTGCGCCCGGTCAGCCCGGCCACCACGGCCGCGGACTCGCCCGGCTCCTTGCGCTTGAGGCTCGCTTTGACCCGCTTGCCCGCCAGGTCGACGGTGAAGGTGCCCCAGTCGGAGGCCGACAGCGACGACCCGCGCCGCAGCCCGTCGAACCCGACCGACACCCTGCCGTCGTACTCGGCCCAGACGCGCGCCTTGACGCTCTCCCGCGACAGCCGCCTGACCGCGAACCCGAGCCCGACCGCGCCGTCGGCGGGGTTCGCGGTGGGCACCAGGTCGGCGGCCAGGTCGGGCATGATGTCGCCGGTGACGTCGGCGGCCACCGGCACGCCGACCGGCTGCGTGATCGAGCACGAGACCGGCACCTGGTCGCTCTCGACGCACAGCCGGTACGTCAGCCCCGGCACCGCCTTGCCCAGCCCGTCGAACAGCCGGGTCACCGCGGCCAACGGCTTCTGCAGCGTGAGCGGCGCGGCCTGCGTGGTGTCCGGCAGCACGTTGGCCACCTTGGGCGCCTGCCTGCCGAGCCCCTGCTCCTCCTGGACGGCCGCGGCGTCGGCGGCGATCCGGTCGATGAGCCGCGGCCCGGCGGGCGTGGTGACCTCGGGCGCCTCCGGGCCCACGCGTTCGTCCGCGGCGGGCTGGAGGGCGAGCGACGGCCGCG
>NZ_JBFAIM010000074.1:0-45899 GCF_040654715.1 Nonomuraea sp. NPDC050643
GGGGGCGGGCGCGGGGGGGGGGGGCGGGGCGGGGGCGGCCCCCCCGGGGGGGGGGGGGGGGGGGGGGGGGGGGGGGGGGGGGGGGGGGCCCGGCCCCCCCCCCCCCCCCCCCCCGGCCGGAGGGGCCGGCGGACGGTGGGACCGGGCGCGCCCGGCCCCACCGTCCGCTAGCTCGGGATCGGGTACGGGAACGCGCTCGTCACCCCGATCTTGTCGTACTCCATCTTCGAGGCGTCGAAGCCGCTCTGCCAGTTGGCGTTGGTGACCTCGTTGCACTGGTAGCTCTGGTACTTGTCGTCGGTGACCTTGCCCACCTCGATGTTGTCGAAGGCGAAGCCACAGCCGCCGGCGTCCATGTGCACCCCGCGGGTTCCGCTGTCGGGCATGGACGCGTCGGGGATGACGTCCCCGACCACGACCTGGGAGACGTGGTTGGTGATCTCGTGCGGGTCGACGTTGGAGACGCCGTAGGTGTAGAAGGCGCCCATGTCCCCGCTGTCCAGCCCGGCCTCCTCGATTCTCAGGTACTTGAACACGTTGCCGTGCGCGTACCCGTCGCCGTCCTGGACCTCGGGGCGGACCTCGAGGCTGATGCCGTAACGGGCGCTGTGCTTGACGACCGTGTGGCTGACCTCGTTGCCGCCGGTGTTCATGAGCTCGACCCCGGACGCGTCCCCGGGCACCAGCTCGCCGATGTGATGGATGTAGTTGTTGGTGAACACGTTCTGCCCGGCCACGTCGCCCTCGCCCGGGTACGGCCCCTCGACCTTGATGCCGTCGGCCCCGACGTTGGCCAGCAGGCTGTCGGAGACCCGGACGTGGTCGTTGGCGAACAGCAGGTAGATGCCCGTGAATCCGGTGTCGGCGACGTGCAGCCGGGTCAGGTCGATGCCGCTGGTGTTGGTCAGCGTCACGGCGCCGAACCGGTTGCGCGGCATCTCGATCTGCCGGTCGTACTGGGGGTACTTGTGCGGCTCCCCGGCGTCGCCGGCGCTGATCCAGCCGTTGCGGTACCAGCTCACGAAGTCGCTGTACTGCAACGTCAGCCCGTCGAACGTCAGGTTGCGCACCCGCTGGTCAGGCGTGCCGCCCTTGAGCGACAGGATCGTCCTGACCGTGGGCGCCACGACCTTGTCGATCGACTCGCGCGGCCAGTAGTACACCTCGCCCTTGGCGAAGTCGAAGAAGTACTCGCCCGGCTGGTCGAGGAAGTCCAGCGAGTTCTGCAGGAAGTAGCGCGAGCCGCCGCGGCTGTTGACCATGGCGTACCGCGTCCAGTGCGCGAGCGTGATCTGGTTGTCGTCCCACGACGGGTTCTTGATCGGCACGGTGTCGGTGAACCAGCTCCAGGAGCCGCCCGACCACACCACCGCCTGGGCGTTGTCCAGGTTCCAGCTCTTGTCCCAGTCGCCGGGGCTGGAGTACAGCCACTGCTGCACCGCCTCCTTCTCCGGCTCCTTCAGCACCGACGTGAGGTACGGCGCCCACACGTCGTCCGACCTGCGGTTGGGGTAGCGGGCCGTGGTGGCCCGGGCCCCGTCCTCGAACAACGTGTAGAAGGCACGGTCGACCTTGGCCTTGTAGATCTCGCCCCTGAACCGCTCCCACCCGGTCACCGGCCTGGCGCCCAGCAGGCGCGCCTTGCCGGGGCCGTCCGCGCTGCGGTAGGTGACGCGGTGACCGTTCTTCCCGGAGTCGGCCTCGGTGAACTCGATGGTCTTGTCCACCACGTAGTCGCCGGCCTTGATGTTGACGACGACGTCGCAGTTCAGGGAGCGCCTGCGGATCTGGTCGCGGGCGTTCTCGATCGTCTTCCACGGGCGTTGCGCGGTGCCGGCGGCGCTGTCGGAGCCGCCGGGCGCGACGTGGAACTCGCAGGGCGCCTGGGCGGAGGCGGTGGGGGCGACGAGGAGCGCCGCGAGAACCACCGCCGCCGTTATGACGACCTTCACTGGGAGGCCCCGGGGATCGCGTACGGGAACGCGCTGGTCACTCCGATCTTGTCGTACTCCATCTTCGAGGCGTCGAAGCCCGCCACCCAGTTGGCGTTGGTGACCTCGTTGCACTGGTAGCTCTGGTACTTGTCGTCGCTGACCTTGCCCACCTCGATGTTGTCGAAGGTGAAGCCGCAGCCGCCGGCGTCCATGTGCACGCCGCGGGTGCCGCTGTCGGGCATCGCCCCGGTCGGGTCGTTGATCACGTCGGTGATCACCATCTGCTTGACGCTGTTGTCCTTGAGGTGCGGCTCGGTGTTGCTGACGCCGTAGGTGTAGAAGGCGCCCATGTCGCCGCTGTCCAGGCCGGTCTCCTCCAGCTTGATGTAGGAGAAGGAGTTGTTGCGGGCGTAGTTGTCGGCGTCCTTGACCTCGGGACGGACCTCGAGGCTGATGCCGTACCGGGCGCTGTGCTTGACGTTGATGTTGCTGACGGTGTTGTTGCCCGTGCTCATCAGCTCGATGCCGGCGGCGTCGCCCGGGACCAGCTCGCCCACGTGGTAGATGTAGTTGTTCGTGATCGTGTGGTGCCCGGAGATGTCACCCTCGCCGGGATAGCCGCCCTCGACCTTGATGCCGTCGGCGCCGATGTTGGCCAGCAGGCTGTCCGAGACCTTGACCCGCTCGTTCGCGAACAGCATGTAGACGCCCATGTAGCCGCTGTCCGACAGGCTCAGCCTGGTCAGGTCGATGTCGCGGGTGTTGGTCAGCGTGATCATGCCGAACCGGTTGCGGGGCATCTCGATCTGCCGGTCGTACACGGGGTATTTGTGCTCGTAGCCCGAGTCGCCCTCGCTGATCCAGCCGGCGCGGTACCAGTCCACGAAGTCGGAGTACTGCAGTGCCAGGCCGTCGAAGGCCAGGTTCTGGACCCGCTGCTCGGGGGTGCTGCCCTTGAGCGAGAGGATCGTCTTGACCGTGGGGGCCATGACCTTGTCGATCGAGCCCTTCGGCCAGTAGTAGACCTCGCTGTTGGCGAAGTCGAAGTAGTACTCGCCCGGCTGGTCCAGGAAGCGCAGCGTGTTCTGCAGGAAGTAGCGCGAGCCGCTGCGGCTGTTGACGAACGCGTAGCGCGCCCAGTGGTTGAGGGTGAAGAAGTTCTTGCGGAAGTCGGCGCCGCCCAGCGGCACGGTGTCGGTGAACCAGCTCCACGAGCCGCCCGACCAGACCACGATCTGGGAGTTCCTGTCGAAGTCGGCGTCCCATTCCTGGGGCACGTCCTCCGCCTTGAAGTACAGCCAGTTGCGCACGGCCTCCTTCTCCGGCTCGCCGAGCACCGAGAACAGGTACGGCGACCACAGGTCTTCCTTCGACCGGTTCGGGTGGCGGGCGGTCGTGGCGCGCTTGCCGTCCTCGAACAGGGTGTAGAAGTTACGGTCGACCTTGGTCTTGTAGATGTTGTCCTTGTACTTCTGCCAGCCCGTCAGCGGCCTGGCACCCAGCAGGCGGGCCTTGCCGGGGCCGTCCGCGCTGCGGTAGGTGATCTTGTGGCCGTTCTTGCCCGAGTCGGCCTCGGTGAACTCGATGGTCTTGTCCACCACGTAGTCGCCGGCCTTGACGTTGACCACGACGTCGCAGTTCAGGTTCTTCCGTCTGAGCTGGTCGCGGGCCTGCTCGATGGACTGCCACGGCCGGTTCGCGCTGCCGTCGCCGCGGTCGCTTCCCGCGGTCGAGACATGGAAGTCGCAGGCGGGCCGGCCGGCCGCGGCCGGGGTGGGGCTCGTCATGCCGCCCAGGAGTAAGACGATCGCGCCCACAGACCTGAGAATCACTGGCTCTCCTTAACTTCTTCCCGCCACCGCTCGTACTCGGCGCGGGTTTCGGGGGTGAGGGGGTAGTAGTCGGAAAGCGCGCCGCCCTCGTCGATGCGGGCACGGCTGTAGCGCTCCCACTGCTCGTGGTCGGCGGCCGCCTCGAGGACCGCGCCGGCCCGGCGGCGCGGCACCACCACGGCGCCGTCGTCGTCGGCCACGCAGAGGTCGCCGGGCAGCGCGAGCGCCCCGCCGACCGCCACCGGCACGTCGTACGCCCAGGGGAACAGCTCCGCCTGCGAGGCGTAGTGGGGAGTGGCGCCCGTGCACCAGATCGGCACGCCCACGCCGCTCACCCGGGGCAGGTCCCTGATCCGGCCGTCCACCACGATGGCGGCGCCGCCCTTGCGCTTGAAGTAGCGGACCAGCATGTCGCCGAAGCAGCCGGTGTAGGCGCTGCCGTACGCCTGCACGACGAGCACGTCACCGGGCTCGATCTCCTCCAGCACGTGCCACAGCGCGGTGTGCCGCTCGACGTACTCCTGGCCGAGGCCGGAGGCGATGTCCTCGCGCTGCGGCATGAACTGCAGCGTGCGAACCCGTCCGGCGATCTTCAGCCCTGGCGCGATGGGACGCGGTCCCTCGATGAAGGTCCTGCGGATGCCCTGCGCGTGCAGTTTGGCGCAGGCGGTGGCCGAGCTGATCCGGGACAGCCCCTCCACGAGGACGGGATCGGGCTTGGCGGGCAGTTCCCCGCGAACCGGCAGATCCCAGATTGCGTCGTCCATGTAACTCCTCATCAGTGCTGGTGCGAGTCAGTAGTGCTGGTGCGACGGCGGGCGGACGCGCGCGGTCGTGTGCAGGTCGAGCCGGATGCGGCGGCCGGGCGGCAGCTCCACGAGCAGCCGTGGCCCGTCCACCGTCACCTCCTGCTCGGCCTCGGTGATGGAGGGGGCGGTGTAGGCGCGGGCGTCGCCCGGGTAGCCGTCCTCGCCCCGGCTGATCGTCGCGCGGTCGATGTGGTGCTCGCCGAACGCGCCAGCCTGCACCACGACCCGGCGGGTGCGGCTGAGGCTCAGGTTGACCAGTTCGAGGCCGGTCCCGTCGGGGCGTACGGAGTCGACCAGCGCGGCCACGTCGGGCGGCAGGCCCGGCCGGTGGCGGTCGGCGTCGAAGTAGGCCACGCGGGTGGGCAGCAGACCGCCGTTGTAGAGGACCTGCGGGGTGCCGGTGGCCAGTTGCAGCAGCGCCTCGGTGACCACGGGGTTGAGCCGCTGCCAGTGGTGCACGTGGATGGTGGCCAGGTCCGCCTCGTCGGCGTCGACGAGCGCCATGCGGCGCTGCACCTGACCGAGCGCGGTGGTGAGCATGTGCTCGGGGAAGCCGGGGTTGGCACCGCGCAGATACTCCAGCCAGGGCGCCTCGTGCCCGGCCTCCTCCTTGTTGCGGAACGGGCGGACGGTCGTCCAGTCGTAACCGGAGGCCGCGCGTACCCGGTCGAGCCGGTCGGCGTCCCCGGTCCCGAGGGTCGTGTGCCACAGCCAGACCGGCAGGCCGAGCTGCGGCGGCTGGAAGTCGAACCAGCCCTCGTCGTCGTGCCGGTTGGGCACGAGCATGGTGGGCTTGCCGGCCTCGTCGCCGAGCTCGGCCAGCCAGCGGTCGCTGATGCTCATGTCGGTCTCGGTGACGCCGGCCTGGATGGCGCGGTCGTACACGATCTCCAGGGGGTCGCGGCCGATGGCCAGCGCGGCGTCGTCGCCGGTCAGCAGGTGGGCGTTGACGGCGGCGATCACGGCGGCGGCCCCGACGCTGTAGAGGCCGTGGGGCCACTGCCAGCCGTAGTTGCCGCCGTACCAGCGGCCGCCGTGCAGCTCGCCGACCAGGCCCGACGGGCCCACGTTGTCGGGCAGGATCCCGTCGTTGGCCTCCGCCCGGCGCTGCCAAGCGCCGATGTAACGCAGGGCCCAGTCGCGGTAGCGGTCGTCGCCGTCGTACAGCCAGGCGTTGACGGCCAGGCTGGTCGCGGCCAGGTTGACGGCCACGTCGCCCCGGCCGATGCGCTCGCTCATCGCCGCGCCCATGCGGGCGGCGTTGCACGGGTCGCCCAGGTCCTCCCACCGGGTGATGCCCGGCAGGTCGCGCAGGGGCAGGCCGAACGGCCGCATGCTGGTCAGGTCGGTGTGGTAGGAGGCCCACTCCCACTGCAGGCCGTAACGGGGGCCGCCGGCGCCGTTGTGCGGGGCCTTGATGAGGTCGTGCTCGGCGTCGTAGTTGGCCGAGCCCGGCAGGTAGAGGTCGGCGAAGCGGCGGGCCCGCTCGCGGAAGCGCTCGTCGCGCGGGTCGGCGGCGCAGATGCCGTAGAACAGCAGCATCGACTCGCCCTGGTGGAACCAGTCGTAGCCGCGCTCGTACTCGTCGACCAGGTAGCCGAGCTCGGTGAGCTGCGTGGTCACGCCCTCCCAGTGGTGCTTGGCGGCGTCGAGCAGGTCGTCGGCGCCGCCGAGCTGATAGAGGGTGGGCCAGTTGAAGAACGCCTCGTAGAAGTCGTCGGCGCCGTCCCTGTCGGCGGCCGGGCCATGGTAGATGAGCCGCCCGTCGGGGCCGCAGTAGCGGTCGGCGAAGGCCCGCCAGGCCTCGTCGAGGGCGTCGAACAGCCTGCGCTCGAGCACCGCCCACGCCGGCGGCACGCCGAGCGGCACAGTGGCTTGGATCTCCCGCATGTTCACCCTTTCGTAGCTCCTGCCGTAAGGCCGCTGATGATGTGCCGTTGCATGAAGACGAAGAAGACCAGCAGCGGGGCGATGGCCAGCAGCAGTGTCGGGAAGACCACCGTGTAGTCGGTGGCGTACTGGCTGACCGCCGCGTAGACGCCGGTGGTGACGGTGTAGAGGCCGCTGCCGGGACCCAGGATGATCTGCGGGTTCACGAAGTCGTTCCACACCGAGAAGGTGTTGAGGATGACCATCGTGGCGACCGCGGGCCGCATCAGCGGGAAGACGATCTGCCAGAACGTACGCAGCCGCCCCGCCCCGTCCACGGCCGCCGCCTGGTCGAGCACGGCCGGGATGGTGGCGATGTAGCCCGCGTACAGGAAGATCGAGAACGGTAGCGTGAGCGTGGTCTCGAACAGGACGAAGCCGCGGATGGTGCCCATCAGGCCGAGGGTCTTGAGCACGTACACGACGGGGATGACCAGCACCTGACCCGGGATGAACGTCCCGGCCAGGAAGAACAGCATGAGGGCGCGGAAGCTGCGCTTCGGGCTGCGCGCGATGACGTACGCGGCCGGGGCGGCCAGGCCGACCGACAGCACGTTGACCGCCACCACGAACAGCAGCGTGATCGCGTACCCCTTGAAGACGTTGAACTGCGGGTTCGTCAGCGCGGTCGCGAGGGGTTCGAGGGTCAGGCCGCCGAGCCCGAACGGGTTGGCCAGGATGTCCTGCTGGCCCTTGAACGCGTTGACGCACAGCACGTACAGGGGGATGAGCATGAAGGCGACGGTGGCCCAGAGGAAGGTCTTTCTCACTGGTGCACCGCCAGCTCGCCGCGCCTGCGCAGCTTCGTCACCACGAACGCCAGGGCCCCGGTGACCAGCATGAGGATCACCGACTGCGCCGAGCCGAAGCCGAGGCGGGCGTCGTGGAAGGAGTTCCACAGGATGAGGTAGGCGACGGTCTGCGTCTGCCCGGCGGGCCCGCCGGCCGTCAGCGACACCACCAGGTCGTACGTCTTCAGCAGCGTCACCAGCGACAGCACGATGTTGATGGTCACCGACGGCCCCAGCGCGGGCAGCGTCACGTTCCTGAACACCTGCCGGCGCGTGGCCCCGTCGATCCGCGCCGCCTCGATCAGCGAGTGCGGCACCGCCTGCAGCCCGGCCAGGTAGAGCACCACGTTGACACCGAACCCGGCCCACACCAGCACCGCGATCATCGTGACCGTGGCCCACGTGGGGTCGGACAGGAACGGGATGACCTGCCCGCCCCAGGTGGTGACGAGGTTGTTGATCGCGCCGGTGGTGCCGAGGATGGCCGACCAGAGGAAGCCGACCACCAGGGCGCTGAGCACGTGCGGGTAGAACAGCACGATCCGGAAGAACGTGTTGGCCCGCGAGGCGCCGTTCACCAGGAGGGCGAAGCCGAGGCCCAGCAGGTTCAGCCCGGCCGTGCCGGCCGTCGCGATCAGCAGCGTGACCAGCGCGGCGCGCTGCAGTTCGGGGTCGTCGAGCAGGCGGGCGTAGTTGGCGGCGCCGACGAAGGCGGGGTCGGCGCTGAAGCCGTCCCAGTCGGTCAGGCTCAGGTAGAAGGCCAGGCCGACCGGGACGATCAGCATCACGACGTAGAGGATCGTGGCGGGCGCCACCATGATCGCGCTGGCCAGCCCGTCGTAACTCCGTCTGCGGGGGGCGGGCGGTCGCGCCGTGATGGCGGGTGCTTCCCGGGTGAGGGTCATGAGCGTCCGGCCAGCCAGCGGTCGACGCCCTCGGCGACCTCCTTGGGCGACTTGCCCACGTACAGGCCCTGGACCTCGGTGTTCCAGGCGGAGTTGAAGCCCTTCGGCAGGGTGGCGTCGCCGTAGCCCTCACCCTGCGGGACGCCGGAGGGGGCCTTGTCGAGGATCTCCTGCACCTGCTTCTCCAGCGGGGTGAACTCCCGCTCGACGCCGGTGCGGAAGTTGCCGTCCTGGGCGAGCTGGCTCTTGACCGCCGCCGGGTCGGTGACGAGCCACTGGACGAGCTTGAGCGCCGCGTCCTTCTGCGGGGTGGACTTGAGGATCATGTACGGCGCCGCGAGCGTCGCCCCCTGCGGACCCGGGTACGTCTGGCCCTTGTCCACCGGGGCCGGGAAGACGCCCACCTCGAAGTCCTTCTCGGCCTTGGCCTCGGAGGCGGTGAACCAGCTTCCCATGACGTACATGGCCGACTTGCCGGTCAGGAACGCGGTCTCGGCGTCGGCGTACTTCATGCCGAGGGCGTTCTTGTCGACGTAGCCCTTGTCGATCCAGGTGCGGTAGCGCTCCAGGTAGGGCAGCAGCGACTCGCCGGCCTTGACCTTGCCCGCCTTGACGTCCTGCTGCCAGGTGGGGTGGGACTGGGCGCGGCTGGGGTTGGAGAGCTGCAGGAGCTGCAGCCCGGTCAGGAAGTCGCCGCCGGTCTGCAGCGGCAGGTAGCCGGCCTCCTTGAGCTTGCCCATCGCGGCGTCGAGCTCGTCGAACGTGGTCGGCGGCCGCTCGATGCCGGCCTTGTCGAACGCGGCCTGATTGTAGAAGACCAGCGACTGGGCCTGGACGCCGACGCCGACCGAGTAGATCCTGCCGGCCAGCTTGGCCTGCTCGGCCAGCGGGGTGTCCTTGGTCCACGGCTGGTCGGTCAGGTCGAGCATCTGCTTGGCCAGCGTCTCGTCCGCCATGAGCGTCTCGACGACGTCGGGGGCGTTCCCGGCGGCGAGCTGCTGCGGCAGCGTGTCGGCCACGCCCTTGCCGGTCGGCGCCTCGATCTTGACATCGATGCCCGGGTTGGCCTGCTCGAACGGCTTGACCAGGCCGTCCCAGTACGCCTGCGTGAGGTTCGGGCTGATGTTGACCAGCATCCTGACGGTGACCTGGCCACCCTCGCTCTGCTGGGCCTGAGAGTCGCCGGCGAAGCCGCCCCCGCCACAGCCGGTGAGCAGAAGCAGGCAGCCGAGGGCCGGTAGGGCGAGGGATGAACGGGGGGAACGCATCGCACCTCCAAGGGGGCGAGATCTGCGACGCCTTTTAATGGGTCGATACTCGATTAGCGATTATTTAATACGTTGGTCACATGGGTGCGTCAAGGGGAAACGTGACGCTACAAATACGTGTCGAGCGAGTTGCTGAGTCATAAATACGTTAAGGTGGGCGCGTGGCTGGACGTGAAGACGACAAGCGGCTGGTATTAGGGGCCGAGGAGCTGTCCGCGCTGCGGGCGTGGGCGGAGGAGGAGCCGGGCGGGGGCCTGGCGCTACGCAGCCGCATCGTGCTGGCCTGCGCCGAGGGGCTGTCCCGCAAGGAGATCGCGACGCGGCTGGCGGTCAGCCCCGCGACGGTCGCCAAGTGGCGCGCCCGCTTCGTGGAGCGCGGCCTCGACGGCCTGTCCGACGCGCCCCGGCCCGGTCGCCCGCGCAGCGCGGAGCGGCAGGAGGCCGAACGGGTGATCGCGGCCGCGGCCGGGGGCGCCGCCGTGCCCTCGACCCGGACGATGGCCGAGCAGCTCGGGCTGTCGCAGTCCACGGTGGCGCGGATCTGGCAGGAGCAGCAGGTCGCGCCGCCCGCGGCCCGGTTGTTGCCCAGGGAGCTGCTGTCGGACCGGGTCTACGCGCTGCTGCGCGGCTGGATCGTCTCCGGGGAACTGGTGGCGGGGCAGCGGCTCGTGGAAGCCGAGATCGCCCGCCGGGTCGGCACGAGCCAGGCCCCGGCCAGAGAGGCGATCAAGCGGTTGGCGCACGAGGGGCTGGTCATCTCCTATCCCAACCGGGGCAGCTACGTCGCGGAGATCTCGGACGAGCAGGCTCGCGAGGTGCGCGACATCAGGGTGTTGCTGGAGGAGTATGCCGCACGCGGCGCCGCCGTCCGCATCCAGCCCGACACGTTGCGGCAGCTCGCGGCCGATGTGCTGGCCATGCGGCAGGCGGCCCGCGACGGGGACATAGGGGCCTTCCGCGACGCGGACCTGACCTTCCACCGGCGGGTGTGCGCGGCCTGCGGCAACTCGTTCCTGCTGCGGCTGTGGCGGACGATCGAGTCGAACCTGTGGAGCCTGCACGTGGTGGGCAACCCGCTCTACAACGGAGACTGGTCGGCGATGGCGGGTCACCATGACGACCTGGTGGCGGCCCTGGCGTCGGGTGACCCCGACGAGGCGGCCCGCCTGTTCGCCGCCCACGCCCGCGGTGAGGCCTCCCGCACCCGCCCCCGCACCCGCGCCGCTGGCGACCTGGCGCCGGGGCCGGGCCTGGGCGTGATGGCGGACCTCTGGGCGGGCGCCGACACGGCCACGGAAGGCGCGTCGGAACCGGACCCGGCCACCTAGCCCGGCCCGCGCCCGCCCGCCCTCCCAGGGGGCGAGCGGGCGTTCATCGTGCCGGCGGACGGGTCAGGCGGGCGGGGTCACGTGGACGGGGCCACGTCGTAGGTGACGCCGCGGCGGGTGTCCAGGACGACCACGTTCGGCTCCGGGCGCTCCACCTGGACCGGACGGCCGCGCTCCGTGACCGTGACCGGCCCGGCGGTGCGGAGCGTGAGCCTGCGCCCCAGGTCCGACCGGATCCGGCCCTGGCGCAGGGCGCCGCCGGCCCACTCCAGGTCCACCTCGAACGCCCCCCGCGCCCGCAGCCCGCGGAACGACCCGGCGGGCCAGGCGGCGGGCAGGGCGGGCAGCAGGTGCACCTGGTCGCCGTGGCTCTGCAGCAGCATCTCCGTGATCCCCGAGGTGCCGCCGAAGTTGCCGTCGATCTGGAACGGCGGGTGCAGGTCGAACATGTTGGGCGCCGTACGCGCGGGCACCAGCAGGTTCCCCAGCCGCTTGTACGCCTCCTTGGCGTCCAGCAGCCGAGCCCAGAAGTTGATCTTCCAGGCCAGCGACCACCCGGCCCCCGCCTCCCCGCGCAGCTCCAGCGTCCGCCGCGCCGCCTGGGCCAGCTCGGGCGCCAGGCGCGGGTCGATCTGGTGCCCGGGGAACAGCCCCCACAGGTGCGAGATGTGCCGGCTGCGCGACAGCGCCGCGTCTCCTCGGTAGTCCTCCTGCCACTCCTGGATCTGCCCGAGATGCCCGACCTGGTTGGGTACGAACCGCGCCCGCGCCTCCCGCGCCCTGTCCCGCATGCCCTCCTCGACCCCGAGGAGCTCCGAAGCCTCCTCGAAGGCTCCGAACAGGTCCCGCAGGATCTGCATGTCCATGGTCGGGCCCGCGCAGATGCTGACGTTCTCCCCGCCGTCCTCGTGGTGGCCCACCTCCGGCGAGTGCGACGGGTTCGTCACCAGGTAGCCGGACCGGGGGTCTGTCTGCAGCGTGTCGAGGAAGAACTCCACCGAGCCCTTGATCAGCGGGAAGTGCTCGCGCAGCCGCCGCTCGTCGCCCGTGTAGAGGTAGTGCTCCCACAGCGTCAGGCACAGCCAGGCCCCGCCGGTCGGCCACACGCCGTAGAAGGCGAAGTCCACGGGCGCCGTCCCGCGCCAGCCGTCGGTGTTGTGGTGCGCCACCCAGCCGGCCGCGCCGTACTGGGCCCTGGCGGTCCGCGCACCTGTCTCGGCCAGGTCCTTGATCAGGTCGAACAGCGGGTCCATGCACTCGATGAGGTTGCCCGGCCCGGCCGGCCAGTAGTTCATCTCGAGGTTGATGTTGATGGTGTACTTCGACTCCCACGAGGGCGTGAGCGAGTCGTTCCAGACGCCCTGGAGGTTGGCGGCGTGGCCGGGGGCGCGGGAGGAGGAGATCAGCAGGTAGCGGCCGTACTGGAAGTACAGGGCGGCGAGCTGCGGGTCGGTGTCGAGCTGTTTGCGGGCGATGCGCTCGTCGGTCGGCAGCGCGATCGCCTCCGAGGTGCCGAGGTCGATCTCCACCCGCCCGAACATCCGCCGGTAGTCGTCCACGTGCCTGCGCAGCAGCGTCGCGTACGGCCGCCCGATCACCTTCGCCAGGTGCCGCCCGGCCACCTCGCCCGGGTCGCCCCCGACGTCCTTGAAGCTGCGGTAGCCGGACCCCATCGAGATCAGCAGCGTCACCTCGTCGGCGCCCGTCACGGACAGCGTGCCGCCGTCGGTGACGACCGTGCCACCCTTGGCCTGGGCCTTGGCCAGGGCCTGGAAGCGGACCTCGCCCTTGAGCCCCTGGGTGTCGCCGCTGACGCCGTCGAGCGTGATCGTGCCGCGGCCGGCGGAGGACGTGGTCGTGGTCTGCGGGCTGGAGAAGGCGGCCTGGAACGTGATCGAGCCCGGCTTGTCGGCCGTGTGCCGGACGACGATCACCTGGTCGGGGTTGCTGGCGAACACCTCGCGCGTGTGCCGGACGCCGTCGCGGACGAAGGTCACGGTGGTGACGGCCCGGGTCAGGTCGAGCTCACGGCGGTACTCGGTGAACTCGGCCGAACCCGGATAGGTCAGCGTGAGATCGCCGAGCACCTGGTACGGCGCCTGCTCGCTGGGCCTGCCCAGGAACTTCTGGTCGGCCAGGTTCTGCGCCGCCTGCCACTTGTCCTCCCAGACCCACTGCCTGATCTGCGGAAGAGCGGCCAGCGCCGCGGGATTGTCGTAGTCGTGCGGCCCGCCGGCCCAGATGCTGTCCTCGTTGAGTTGCAGGCGCTCGGTGGCCACGCCGCCGAACACCATGGCGCCGAGCCGCCCGCAGCCCACGGGCAGCGCCTCCAGCCAGACCTCGGCCGGACGGTTGTACCAGAGGGTGAGCGGGTTGCCCTGCGTGCCCGCCCGAGCGGGTCCGCCGGTGACGCCGCTCACGAGCAGGGACCCCGCCGCGGCGCCTAACCCGGTCGTGATCACGCCTCGCCGTGTGTAGCCGTCAATGGTCACCGTTACTCCTGTTCCAGAACACAAGGGACGTCGTGGAAGACGATGGGGAGGATCGCGCCGTACGGGCGCGGGATGCCGGGAAGCGAGATCATTCGCCGGCAGATACGTGGGATGTATATCTACGCGACAAGGTCGATATATGTCCAGACCCCTCGCCATCTAGCCCTGAACATGGGATGTCTGCTAGGTTTGCGTGCTGCAAACGATCTCCTGACGGAGAGGGGAACCGAGACGTGAGGCTCGGTCGCAGCGGCGTCACCGTTTCCAGGATCGGCCTCGGCACCGCGCCCCTGGCCGGGCTCTACACCCCCGTCGGCGAGGAGCAGGCCGCGGCCACGCTCGACGCCGCCTGGGCGGCCGGCGTCCGCTATTTCGACACCGCCCCCCGCTACGGTGAGGGGCTGGCCGAGCGCAGGCTGGGCCGCTTCCTGGCGGGCGTGGACCGGTCGGAGGTGACGGTGTCCAGCAAGGTCGGCGCGCTGCTCGACCCGGTCCGGCGCGACTACACCGTCGAAGGCGTGTACGCCTCCCTCGCCGGCAGCCTGGAGCGCACCGGGCTCGACGCGTTCGACCTCCTGCTCATCCACGACCCGGACGACCACTGGGAGCAGGCGGTGCGGCACACGTACCCGGCACTGGAGCGGTTGCGCGCGCAGGGCGGGGTACGGGCGATCGGCGCGGGGATGAACCAGGCGGAGATGCTGGCCAGGTTCGTCCGCGAGACCGACGTGGACTGCGTGATGGTGGCCGGGCGCTACAGCCTGCTCGACCGGACGGCGGGCGCCGACCTGCTGCCGCTCTGCGCGGAGCGCGGGGCCGGGGTGCTGGTGGCGGGGGTGTTCAACGGCGGGATCCTGGCCGACCCGCGTCCCGGCGCGCACTACGACTACCGGCCGGCGCCCGAGCCGGTGCTGCGGCGGGCCCACGAGCTGGCCGACCGGTGCGAGGCGTACGGCGTGCCGCTCGCGGCGGCGGCGCTGCAGTTCCCGCTGCGCCACCCGGCCGTGAGCGGCGTCGTCGTCGGCGCCCGCAGCCCCGAGGAGGTCGCCGAGGACATGAGCCTGGCCGCCACCCACATCCCCGACGCCCTCTGGTCCGACCTGGACGCACCCTGACCCCGGGCCCGACCCTGGACCGGACGACGCTGTGTTCAACGCTGTGCCCGACCTGCCCGACCTTGACCGACCGACCCGCACGGAGCCTCCATGAGCCGCATCGACGCCCACCACCACGTCTGGGACCTGTCCGCCCGCCCGCACACCTGGCTGGACTCGGACAAGATGGCGCCCGTACGCCGCACCTTCACCCTCGACGACCTCGCCGGCCCCGCCGCAGCGGCCGGGGTGAGCCGGACCGTGCTCGTGCAGGTGCTGCCCGACCTGGCCGAGACCGAGGAGTTCCTGGCCCTGGCCGCCGGGTCCGACCTGGTCGCCGGCGTGGTGGGCTGGATCGACCTCACCGCGCCCGACCCGGCCGGCACGCTGGCCGCGCTGCCCGCCGGGCTGGTGGGCGTCCGCCACGGGGTGCAGTCCGAGCCCGACCCGGCCTGGCTCAACCGCCCCGACGTACGCCGCGGGCTGGCCGCCGTGGCCGCCGCCGGGCTGGCCTACGACCTGCTCACACTGCCCCACCAGCTCCCGGCCGCCGTCGAGACCGTGGCCGCGCTGCCCGGACTGACGTTCGTGCTCGACCACCTGTCCAAGCCGCCGATCGCCTCGGGGGAGCTGGAGCCGTGGCGCGGCCGGATCCTGGAGCTGGCCGCGTACCCGAACGTCTACTGCAAGCTGTCCGGCATGGTCACCGAGGCCGACTGGAAGGGCTGGCGGGTGGCCGACCTGCGGCCGTACGCGGAGGTCGTGCTGGAGGCGTTCGGGCCCGAGCGGGTCATGTTCGGCTCCGACTGGCCGGTGTGCCTGCTCGCGGCCGAGTACGAGCAGGTCACCGGGGCGGCCGACGAGCTGTGCGCCGGGCTGTCGGAGGGCGAGCGCGCCGACGTCTTCGCGGGGACGGCGCGCCGGGCGTACCGGCTCTAAGGACGCCATCTCATGCGGCCTCCACGCGGAACGTCGTGTGGTACGTCCGCGACTCCTGCGGACCCAGCCAGATCATGCTGCCGTCCCGCCTGGCCACCGCGTCGCCCGACACGTGGTGCGTGGACGGCTCCAGCCCGACGGCGTAGTTGCCCGAGCGCAGGTTCATCCACTCGAAGAAGTACGGGAACTCCGCCGCCCGCCACTCCACGGCCACCCGCATGCCGAGCCGGTCGTTGACCACCGCCACCCGGTGCAGCCCGTCGGGCCGGGGGGCGAGCGCGTGCTCGTACACCTGCTCCACGAACCCCGGCACCGGGCCCGGGAACGTGATGTGGTCGGCCTTCTGCTCGGCCACGCTGTCGCTCTGCCAGAGCGTCTCGCGGATGTCGGCCTCGAGCCGGGCGCCCTCGTCGAGCAGCGGCCAGCCCAGGTTGATGTGGTACAGGTACATGTGCGGCGACGGCTCGAACCCGGCGTTCGTCACGGTGTCGATCAGCCGGATCTCGTCGCCGTGCAGGTCGGCCTCGATCCGGCGGACCATGCGCAGGTTCTCGGCGAACACCGCCGCCTGCCGCACCTCGCCCTCCGCCCACAGCACGCAGCGCTCGCCGTCCCACCGCTCGCCGTAGCCGGTGAGCCGCGCGGGCAGGTTGCCGGCGCGCCCGTGCAGGCCATGCCGTACGGACTCCCGCGGCGGATACCGGTACGTGTCCGCCGGGACGTCACCCCCGAACAGCGTGTGATCGAGCCCGGCCGTGACGATGAGCCCCGAGAACGAGCGCAACCAGGACAGCCCGTCCTCGTCGTTGTTCTCGTGCAGCCCCGGATGCCGGAAGCCCGTGGGGGAGCGCCAGCCGAACGAGCGCCCGGCGTGCTCGGCGTGCCCGATGTCCATGCACCGGTCCACCAGCACGTCGAACGCCAGCCCCGAGCCGGTGCGGAACTCCAGCGTCCTGATCCCGCGCTCGGCCCCGTCGCCGAGCGTCACGAGCCTGACCCCGCCCGCCGCGCTCAGGTCGCCCGTCAGCTCGGCCAGCCGCCTGCGGTCCGGCGTCATGCCATCACCCACCCTCCGTTGACTTCGATGGTCTGGCCCGTCACGAACGAGGCGTCCGGACCGGTCAGGAACGACACCACGGCGGCCAGCTCCTCGGGCGTGCCGCGCCGCTGGAGCGCCTGCCGCTCCAGGACGTGCCGGTTGTAGGCCTCCAGGTTCTCGTGGATCGCCTCGGCCGCCGTCGGGAACGCCCCGGGCGAAACGCAGTTGACCCGGATCTCCCTCGGCCCCAGCTCGCGGGCCAGCGCCCTGGTGAGGGAGGTGGCCGCGCCCTTGGTGGCGACGTACGCGGCCAGGTCGGACCAGCCGCCGTGCATGGTGATCGAGGCGATGTTGACGATCGCGCCGCCGCCGTCGCCCATCTGGCGGGCGGCGTGCTGGGCGCAGAGCCAGTAGGCGCGCTGGTTGACCGCGTGCACGTCGTCGTACTCGGCCAGCGGCACCTCCAGGAAGGGCCGGGCCGGGTAGATCGCGGCGTTGTTGACCAGGATCCCGACCGGGCCCAGCCGGTCGGCGGTCTCGGTGAACGCGGCCTCGATGGCGGCCGGGTCGCGCAGGTCGGCCTTCAGGTTGAGCGCGCCCTCGAGCCCGCCCGTGTCGACGTCGAGTGCGGCCACCTGATGGCCGTCGGCGGCCAGGCGGCGCACGATCGCGCGGCCCAGCGCTCCGGCGGCGCCGGTGACGAGCGCCGTGGTCATGTGTTCCTCCAGTCCTCGTGCAGGTCCCGCAGCAGGGCGGCGGCCGGGGTGCGGGCGAGCAGCCCGTCACGGATCAGCGCCGACGACCTCTCTTGCAGGGTGATGTAGCCGGGGAAGCGCGGCCTGATCCAGGCGGCCTCCATGGTGGCCAGGGTGTCGCGGTAGAAGCCCGTCGCGGGCCGCCCGCCGTCCTGCGCCGTCCAGACGGAACGGGCGGCCGGCTGCCCGCCCACGGCCGGGAACAGCCGGGCCTGCACGGGCTCGGAGGTCAGCCGGAGCAGGTGCGCGCGGACGGCCTCGCGGATCGTGCCGATGCGCCGCCGCGAGACGACGAGCCCGGTGCCGCCGAGCACGCTGCCGGGCGCCGCGCCGGGCCACGCGGGGGCGTCCGACCACGTCAGCGGATACGTCACGTAGCCGTAGAGCAGCGGGCAGCAGTCCACGGCGTCCGCCGTCATCGCGTCCAGCACGCCGATCGGGTTGCGAAGCGACAGCTCGGGGTCGGACAACGCCAGCAGCTCGGCCATCAGCTCCAGCGCCCGCTCCCCGGCCTCCTCGTCGAGGAAGTCGCCCGAGCACAGCGCGCAGAACATCAGGAACGCGTGCGGTCCGCCCAGGCACAGCGCCGTCCGCGTGCCGCGCGCGAACTCCGCCAGCTCCGGCCACGTCCCGGGCACCGTCACGCCGGGCCGGGCCGCGGCCACCTGGGTGGCGGCGTCGAGGGGCAGCGCCCACTGGCGGCCGTCCAGGTGGTAGCTCTCGTACGAGCGGCCCGCGAACCGCAGCCCGGCCAGCTCGTCCGGCCCGAACAGCTCCTCCATCGGCACCAGCGCGTCCGTGGCCGCGCCCAGCCCCGGATGGTCGATCACCATCACGTCGTAGGTCTGCGCCAGCCGCGTGATCGGCTCCGACTCGAAGCCCTCCAGCGGCTGGCGGTCCCACTCGATCGGCTCCGGGACCTGCCCGTACGGGTTGTCCCCGGCCAGGTCGAGCCGGGTCAGCTCGTCCAGCGGGGCGTATCCGCGCGGGTGGTCCCAGGTCAGTCCTCGCATGCCAGCACGCCCTCCGCGACCAGCTCGGCGGTGCGCTCCGCGGGGTAGCCGAGCTCTTCGAGCAACTCCCTGGTGTGCTCACCGACCAGCGGAGCGCCCCGGCGGACCGCGGGTGGGGTGGCGCTGAAGCCGTACGGGAAGCCGGGGGTGGTGACCGTGCCCTCGGTGCGGTGGTCGTAGGTGACGAAAGAGCCGTTGTGCTTGACCTGGGGGTCGTTCACCAGGTCGGCGTAGCCGTACACCGGGCCCGCCCACAGGTCGTGACGGGCGCAGACCTCCAGCCACTCGGCCGTCGTACGCTCCGGCAGGCGGCCGGCCACGAGCGCGGTGATCTCGTCGCGGCGGGTGTGGCCGTCGGCGTCGCCGTCCATCTTGGCCAGCTCCGGCAGGTCCAGCGCCACGGCCAGGCCGTCCAGCCTGGGCATGCCGAGCGCGATGTAGCCGTCCTTGGTGGCGAACACGCCGTACGGGGCGCGGATGTAGGTGTGCCCGTGCGGCTCGGTCCCGCGCCGCTGCGGCACCTTGCCGACGGTGTAGATCGACAGCTCCTGCATCTGCACGGCGACGGCGGCGTCCAGCATGTTGACGCTGACCCGCTGGCCCTCCCCGGTGCGCTCGCGGTGCAGCAGCGCGGCGAGCGCGCCCTCGAAGGCGCTGTAGGCGGTGATGGCGTCGATCGCGTACGTGCCGGCGGGCGCGGGCGGGTCGCCGTCGCGGCCGGTGCTCAGCATGGCGCCGCTCATCGCCTGCAGCAGCAGGTCCTGGCCGGGGCGCGAGATGTACGGGCCGGTCTCCCCGTAGCCGGACATGGAGACGTACACGATGGCCGGGTTGAGCCCGCTGATCGTGTCGTAGTCCATGCCGAGCCGCTCGGCCACGCCGGGCCGGTAGTTCTGCAGGAACACGTCGGCGGAGGCCGCCAGCCGGTGCACGATCTCGCGGCCCGCGTCCGACTTGAGGTTCACGGCGAGGCTGCGCTTGTTGCGGTTGAGCGACAGGAACGAGGCGTTGACCTCGTTGCCGGTGGCGCCGCCCGCCGGGGCGTGCCGCTGCCACTCGCCGGTCACCGGCTCCACCTTGACCACGTCCGCGCCCAGGTCGCCCAGCCGCATGGCGGCCAGCGGGCCCGCCATCGCGATGGACAGGTCGATCACACGGTAGCCGTCGAGCACGCCCATGTCAGCGCCCCTCGAAGACGGGCTCGCGGCGGGCGGCGAAGGCGGCCCGCCCCTCGGCCGCGTCGGCGGTGGCGAAGCAGACGGTCTGCAGGTCGCGCTCGTACTGGATGGCCTGGTCGAGGGGCATCGAGTAGGCGGCCCTGAGGTTGGCCTTGGCGGTCTGCGCGGCGATCGGCGGGCGCTTGGCGATCGTCTCGGCCAGCGTGCGCACCGCCTTCATGAGCTCCTGCGGCGGATGGACGTCCGTGACCAGCCCCCAGTCTCGGGCGCGGGCGGCGTCGATCGGGTCGCCGGTCAGCAGCATGGTCGCCGCGTTGCTCGGGCCGACGGCGTGGGTCAGCAGCGCCGACTGGCCGCTGCCGCCGATCCAGCCCAGCTTGATCTCCGGCGCGGCGAACGTGGCGGTCTCGGAGGCGATCCGGATGTCGCAGGCCATGGCCAGTTCCAGGCCACCGCCGTAGGCGTAGCCGTTGACGGCCGCGATGACCGGCTTGCGCAGGGCCCGGACGGCGTCGCCGTAGTCGCCGCGGTTGCGGAACTCCCACGGGGTGGCGTACTCGTCGAGTTCGCGGATGTCGCTGCCGACGCAGAAGGAGCGCTCGCCCGCTCCGGTGAGCACGGCCACCCGGATGTCCGGGTCGGCCTCCACCCGGCTCAGGCAGGCGCGCAGCGCGGCGGCCATGTCGGGGGTGATGGCGTTGAGCTTGGCGGGTCTGTTGAGGGTGACGACGGCCACCGGGCCGTCGACGTCGAGGAGGACGTCCAAAGGTTCGCTCATTTCTAGCAGCAGAGACGTACGTGCTGCTCGGCGTCGGCACGGGCGACCTCGACCACCTCGCGCATGGCCTCCTCGGCCTTGCGGTGGTGCCTGCGCCTGATCGCCAGCGCCACGCGCTCGTGGCCGGGCAGCGTTTCCTTGTTGTGCGCCACCGAGCGGGTGTGCACCTGGCGCACGGACCGCAGGGCGATGCTGATCATGTCGTAGATGTAGAGCAGCAGGTCGTTGTCCGCCGCGGCGAACACCGCCTTGTGGAAGGCCAGGTCCGCCTCGATGAAGGGCTCGGGGTCGTCGGCCGTGGCGTACAGCGCGGCCAGGGCCTCGTCGATGCGGCGCACCGCGACCGCGTCGGCCCGCTCGGCCGCCACCCTGGCCGCCCCGGGCTCCAGCGCGACCCGCAGGTCGGCCAGCACCCGAATGTCCCCGGGCCGCGGTTCGGGCTCGAACCGCCAGCTCAGCACGTCGGCGTCGAGCAGGTTCCAGGACTCGCGGGGGCGCACGATCGTGCCCGCGCTCCTCCTGGTCTCCAGCAGGCCCTTGCCGGCCAGCACCTTCACGCCCTCCCGCACGGCGGAGCGGCCCACGCCGAGCTCGCCGACCAGCTCCTCCTCGATGGGGATGGACGTGCCGGGAGCGAGGGAGCCGCCGACGATGCGGGCGCCGAGGGCATGCACGACCTGGGCGTGCCGATCCCTCTGAGGGTCTGTAGCCACGGCTTGCACGCTAGCGGGCGAACACGACATTTCATAGGCTTTCATCTGATGAAGTGAGAATTTCATCTGATGAAGTCACGCCCTCTTAACATTCCGCACTCTTGGTAGTACCTTTCGGTCAAGTGGTACGACCAATCGGCCCGAGGTGATCGTCATCGCCCCCGATCCCGTCTCCGACGCCCTGTCCGACCTCATCCGCGACCTCGGTGAAGGCGCCCGGCTGCCGCCCGAGCGGGAGCTGGCCGAGCGCCTCGGCGTGAGCCGTACCGCGCTGCGCGACCGCCTGCGCCTGCTGGAGGGCTTCGGCGTGCTGCGCAGGCGCCAGGGCTCCGGCACATACGTGCAGCGCCTGGCCCCGCAGGGCCTGGAGAGCGCGCTCGACCTGGCCCTGTCCGCGAGCCACCTCAGCATCGAGTCCCTGCACTCGGTACGGGTCGCGCTCGAACGCCAGGCCGCCAGGGAGGCCGCCCGCAAGGGCGACCCCGTCGCCATCGCCCACGTCGGCAAGGCCCTGGCCGACATGGAGGCCGCCGCCACCGCCGAGGACATCGACCGCGCCGACTTCGCCTTCCACCAGGCGCTGCTGCACGCCACCGGCAACGCCGCCCTGACGTTCTTCGCCGACGCGATGACCGGCGTGCTCTTCCGCGCCGTCCGCCAGCGCCGCGACCGGCTCAAGACCCACCCCCACGACAAGGAGGTCTCGGTGGCCGCCCACCGCCCCCTCTACGAGGCCCTGCTCGCCGGCGACGCGGACGCCGCCGGCCGGGCCAGCGACGACCACTTCCAGGTCTGGCACGACCTGTTCACGCGACCCCGGATGGAGAGGCCATGAGACTCGGATTGATCCACACCTCGGCGACGCTGGTGGAGGTGTTCGCCAAGCTGTGCGCCGAGCACCTGCCGGGGGTGGACACGTTCAACATCGTCGACGACAGCCTGATCAAGAACACCATCGCCGCGGGGCGGCTCACACCCCAGACCGCGCGCCGCGTCGCCGGCCACATCGGCTCCGCCGAGGCCGCCGGCGCCGACCACATCCTGGTCACCTGCTCCTCGATCGGCCCGGCCGTCGAGGCGGCCGAGCCGCTCACCGGCGTGCCGGTGACGCGGGTGGACCGGCCGATGGCCGACCGCGCCGTCTCCCTCGGCCGCCGGATCGGCGTGCTCGCCACCCTGTCCACGACCCTCGAACCCACCGCCGACCTGGTCCGCCGCCGCGCCGCCGGCCAGGAGGTCGAGCTGACCGCGCGGCTGTGCGACGGCGCGTTCGAGGCCCTGATGAGCGGCGACGCCGCCACCCACGACGCCCGCGTGGCCGCCGCCCTGTCCGAGCTGGCCCAGCAGGTGGACGTCATCGTCCTGGCCCAGGCCTCGATGGCCCGCGTGGCCGGCGCCGCCGACGTGCCCGTGCCCGTCCTGGCCAGCCCGCCGCTCGCCATGGAGCACCTGGCCAAGGAGCTGTATGCGTGAGCTGACCGTCGCCACGTACCAGGTCGTCACCAGGCTGCCGCTGGAGCAGGCGGTGAGCGCGATCGCGGGCGAGCAGAGCACCGGCACGTTCGTCGCCGTGGCCGGGGAGACCGCCGAACTGCGCGCCCGGCACAGCGCGGTGGTGCTGGACCTGACCGAGATCCCCGTCCCGGCCGGCGACGGGCTGCCGGGGGCGCGGGGCGACGGGCCCCTGCGGGCCGCCCTGGTGCGGATCGGGTTCCCGCTGGCGAACACCGGGCCGTCCCTGACCAACCTCTTCCCCGTGGTCGCCGGCAACCTGTACGAGTTACGCGAACTGGCCGGCCTCAAACTGGTGGACCTGGAGTTGCCGGCCGCGTTCGGGGAGGCGTACCTGCCGGCCGCGTACGCCGTCTCCGGCACCCGGCGGCTGGTCGGACGCCCCGAGGGCGTGCTGATCGGCACCATCGTCAAGCCCAACGTCGGCCTGCGCCCCGCCGACTACGAGCCGCTGGTGCTCGAACTGGGGCTGGCCGGGGCCGACTTCATCAAGGACGACGAGGTCAACGCCGACTGCCCGCCCGCGCCCCTGGCGCAGCGCGTCCGGGTGGTGACGCGGGCGCTCGACGAGGTGGAACGCCGCACCGGCCGCCGCCCCATGTACGCCTTCAACATCAGCGACGAGCCCGACCGGATGCTGCGCAATCACGACCTGGTGGTGGCCGCGGGCGGGACCTGCGTGATGGTCAACCTGAACGTCGTGGGCTTCCCGGCCGTCGCCATGCTGCGACGCCACGCCCGGGTTCCGATCCACGCCCACGTCACGGGGATCGGGGCGCTCGTGCGGCATCCGGGGCTGGGGATGGGGTACGTGGCGTACCAGAAGCTGGCCCGCCTGACCGGGATCGACCACCTGCACTGCGGCGGGTTCCACAGCAAGTTCTACGTGACGGACGACGAGGTCGCGGCCACGGTGCGGGCGGTGCGTGAGCCACTGCTCGGGGGCTTCCCGTGCCTGCCCGTCCTGTCGTCGGCCCAGTGGGCGGGAACGGCGCCGGTCGCCTTGGAGCGGACGGGGACGCAGGATCTGCTGGTGCTGGCGGGCGGGGGCGTACTGGGGCATCCGGACGGGGCGGCGGCCGGGATCACCAGCATCCGGCAGGCCTGGGCCGCCGCCGCGGCCGGGGTGCCGCTGGACGAGGTCAACGAACCGGAACTGACCAGGGCGCTGCACCACTTCGGCGGGATGGTGCCCCGATGACGGTCGGCAGGACTGTCGTGCCGACGGCCTGCGAGGCCGTCGTGACCCGGACTTGTGGAACGGTCGTGACCCGCGCCTGCGGAACTGTCGTGACCTGGGCTTGTAGAACGGTCGTGACCCGGGCCTGTGGGACTATCGTGACCCTGGCCCGCTGGACGGTGGCATTGTGACGATCTTCGCCTTCGTGGCCGACGACTTCACCGGGGCGACCGACGCGCTCTGGCAGTTCAGGCGGTTCGGGTTCACCGGATCCCTGGTCACGGATGTGGCCCACCTGCACGACCGGGACGACGTCATCGGCCTCGCCACCACGGCCAGGGCGGAGGCCGACCCCGCCGCCGTGGTCCTGCCCGCGCTTCGGGCTCTCGCGGCCCTTTCGCCGCTGGTCGTCCAGTACAAGATCTGCTCGACCTTCGACTCCTCGCCCGCGCGTGGCAGCATCGGGTCCGTCATCGCGGCCCTGCACCGCGAGGGCCTCACCGGGGACCGCCCGGTGCCGGTCCTGGCCGCACAGCCCGAGTTCGGGCGCTATACGTGGTTCGCCAACCACTTCGTCCGGGCGGGCGACGAGATGCTCAGACTCGACCGCTACCCACCGATGCGCGACCACCCGTCCACGCCTGCGACGGAGGCCGACCTGCGGGTCCGGCTGGCCGAGCAGGGAGCCGGACGTATCGGATGGTTGCCGCCCGGAGCGGCGTACCCGGAGGAAGGGGACGCGGCCTTCGTGGCGGACGCGACCACAGAGGACCACCTCCGGGCTCTTGGCGCCTTGCTGCTCACGGAGGCGCGACGCAGGGGACCGCTGTACTGCGTCGGCTCCGGCGGCCTCACCTACGCCCTCGCCTCGGCCCTGACCCCCCACCCCCAAACCCCAACCCCCCACCCCACCCAAACCACCCCGACCGCGCCCTTCGACCCGACTGCCCCGCTGAGCCCGGACGCGTCGCCGACGTCGGTCACGCCGCTGGGGTCGGGTGCGCCGCGCGGCCCGGCAGTGCCGCTCGGTCAAAGCGTGTTGCCGGGGTCGGGTGTGCCGCGTGGTCCGGCCGTGCCGCTGGGGCAGGGCGCTTCGCTGGGGTCAGGCACGCCCCCTGGTCCAGCCGTGCCGCTCAGCCAGGGCGCGTCGCGTGGTCCGGTCGCCTCGTCCGGCCCGATCGTGTCGTCCAGCCTGGCTGCCCTGTCTGGTCCGGTCGCGTCGTCTGGTTCGGTCGCGTCTGGATCGGGTGGGTTGCTTGGCGGGGGAGCGGTGCTCGGGGCGGCTGTGCCTGTGCTGGTCGTGTGTGGGAGTCGGTCGCCGATCACCGCTCGCCAGATCGACACGGCGGAACGGGCGGGATGGCGGGTGCTGGACGTCTCGGAGGAGGTGGGCGCGCAGGTGGAAGCGAGCCTGCGCGAAGGACGTCACACGATCGTTCAGTCCACGCGAGGGCCGGCCCGCGACCCGGCCGACATCGGGGAGTCGCTCGGCCGGGTCGCCGCCGCAGCCGTGCGGGCCGGGCTGGTGGGGCGGCTGGTGGTCGCAGGTGGGGACACCTCCGGTCAGGTCGTCGCCGAACTCGGGGCCCGCTCCCTGGACGTGATCGGCACGCTGGCGGTCGGCGGCCCGGTGTGCGTGTTGGCCTCGGACGATCCGGCCTGTGACGGGCTCGAGGTGGCACTCAAGGGCGGGCAGGTGGGCGGCGACGACTACTTCCTGAGAGCCGCCGCCGGGACGCCGGCACACCCCCGGACGTAAACCGCCCCGGAACGCCGCTACGGGCCCCACGCGGCCCCACGTGGCCTACCTACGTGGACCGCCCGAACCGCCGGTACGCCGCCCGGTGTCCGGCCGTTTCGGTACGCCGCCGGGCTGGGGGCTCCCGGGATGCCGGGGCGTCTCCTGATGTGGGGCGCTTCGGGCTATCGCCCGGCGTGGGATCGCTTGGGGACCTCGGCCGCTGTGGAGCCGCCCGGGGCATCGCCCGGTGAGGGGTGGCCCGGGATGCCCGCTCTGCGTGGTCCCACGCCGGGATGGCCGTTCGGTGGGGGAGCGTCTGGAAGGTCGGTGGTTCGGCGGATGTCGGGGTGGGCCGGTACGTCGTTCGGTGTAGGGCCGGGTCCTTGTCGCACTTCCTTGGGGGCAGGCCCGATCGAGACCGTTGTCCGATGTCCTCGCCGCTCATGCCCGGCACCGTGGAGGGCGAGGAGAGGAAGGGAGTGCGGTCATGATGTATCCGGATTTGCGGGGCAAGGTGGCGCTGGTGACCGGCGGTTCTGGGGGGATCGGGCGTGAGACCGCCCGGCTTCTGGCCGCCCAGGGGATGAGGGTCGTCATCAACGGTCGTGACCCCGTCGCGATCGAGGCCGCCGTGAGCGACGTCCTCGGCGACCAGGCGATCGGGGCGGCCACAGGGGTGGGGGTCGCGGTGAATGACGGGACCGGTGGGCGGGGGAGCGGGGTGGACGACCTACCCCAGGGCGACGTACCCCATGGCGACCTACCCCAGAGTGAGGTGATCGGGGTGGTGGCGGACAGTACGGACTTCGCCGCCGTTGAGGCCATGCGGGTGGAGACCGAGCGCCGGTTCGGGCCGGTGGACGTGCTGGCGATCTTCGCCGGGGGCGGCACCGGGCGGCCGCGGCCGATCGATCAGATGAGTGACGAGGACTGGCACGCGACCCTCGACGCCAACCTCACCTCCACCTACCTGGTGATCAAGAGTTTCCTGCCGGGCATGCGGGAACGCCGGAGCGGCTCCATTGTGACGATGGCGTCGCTGGCGGCGCGCACCCCGACCCCCGCCTCCGTGGCCTACACCGCCGCCAAGGCCGGGGTGATCGCGCTGACCAAGCAGCTCGCGTACGAGCTCGGCCCCGCCGGCATCCGGGTCAACGCCGTCTCGCCATCGACGATCATGACGGACCGGCTGGAGGAGCGGATGCCCAGGGAGTTCAAGGAGCGGATGCTGGCCGAGCACCCCCTGGGACGGCTCGGGACGCCGCTGGACGTGGCCGGGGTGACGGCGTTCCTGGCCTCCGACGTCTCCTCGTGGCTCACCGGGCTCACGATCGACGTCGCGGGCGGGAAGTGGATGCCGTAGGCGGGAGAGGTACAGCCTGCTGTACCTCGGACCCGGCAGGAGGCTGGCTGTCTCCGGGGGGGTCCGGATTCCTACCGTGATGCGCATGAGCGATCCGTACAGCATCGATCCCGACCGGACCCGTTCGGTCCCGCCGCAGGCCCGCTCCGGCGGGCGCGCACTTCGCGTTCTGCTCTGGGGGCTGCTCGCGGTCTCCATCGCGGTCAACGTGGCCGCCAGCCTCGCCGCCGGGGACGGGGTCTCCTTCCTCGGGCTGGGCGCCGGTGTGGTGGCCATCGGCTGCGTCACCGGGCTGGTGCTGCAGCACTTCGGACGGCGGCGCCCGTGAGCCACGTCGTCACCCTGGACCAGGTCACCCGGACCTACGGCGACGTCGTCGCGCTGGACGAGGTGACGATCGGGTTCCCGCGGGGCCGGTTCGTGGCCGTCATGGGGCCCTCGGGGTCGGGCAAGAGCACGCTGCTGCACTGCGCCGCCGCGCTCGACGTGCCCGACTCCGGCACGGTCACGATCGGGGGCGTGGACGCGGCGCGGCTGTCCGAGACGCGGCGTACCGAGCTGCGCAGGAAGCATGTCGGGTTCGTGTTCCAGGCGTACAACCTGCTGCCCGCCATCACCGTCGAGCAGAACATCACGCTGCCGCTCCGGCTGGCGGGCGCGCGGCCCGACCCGGAGTGGCTGGGGGAGCTGGTGGACCGGGTGGGGCTGCGTGACCGGCTGCACCACCGGCCGGGCGAGCTGTCCGGCGGGCAGCAGCAGCGGGCCGCCATCGTACGGGCGCTCGCCGCGCGCCCCGACGTGGTCTTCGCCGACGAGCCCACGGGGGCGCTCGATCTGCGTAGCGCCGCCGAGGTGCTCGGCCTGCTGCGTGAGCTGGTCGATGACCTGGGCCAGAGCGTGGTCATGGTCACGCACGATCCGGCGGCGGCGGCCAGGGCGCACGACACGCTGGTGATGGCGGACGGCAAGGTGGTCGACCTGCTCAACGGGCCGTCGGCCGGTGACCTGGCGGCCCGGCTCTCGGACCTGGGGAGTGGCGGTCTGCGCCTCGTGGAGGGTGCCCGATGATCCGGATGGCGGTGCGGATGGCCGGGGCGGGCGGGCTCGTGGTGGCGTTCTTCGCGGTGCTCGGGGGGATGGCGCTGATCACGGGGGCCGGGGTGATCGTCGAGTCCGGGCTGCGGTCGTCGGTGGCCGTGCAGCGGCTGGCGGGGGCCGACGTGGTGGTGTCCGCCAGGCAGTCGCTGCCGCGTGAGGAGGAGCTGCCGGCGGCCCTGCCCGAGCGCGCCGTGGTGCCGGACGCGCTGGTCACGACGTTGCGGGAGGTGCCGGGGGTGGCCGCCGCGGCGGGCGACGTGAGCTTTCCGGCGGCCCTGCTGGATGAGGCCACGGCCCCCAAGGGCGAGGCGGCGGTGGCGGGGCATGGGTGGGCGTCGTTCGCGCTCGCGGCCGGCTCCGTGACCGCCGGTACGCCGCCCCAGGCCGCCGACGAGGTGGCGCTGCGCGGCGTGCGACCCGGCCGGCCGGTACGGATCGTCGCCGCCGGCCGGACCGGAACCTACCGGGTGAGCGGGAACGTCGACGCCCCCGGCATCTACTTCGCCGACCCCACCGCCGCCACCCTGGCGGGCAGGACGAAGGGTCCCCGCGCCGGCACCGTGGACCTCGTCGCCCTCCGCGCCGCCCCGGGCACCGGCCCGGACGCCCTGGCCGGCGAGCTCGCCCGCCGTCTCGGCGACCGCTACGAGATCTCCACCGGCCGCGCCAAGGGGGACGCCGAGTCGCCGGGCATGGCCGCCGCCCGCGGGCTGCTCATCGCCCTGCCGGGCTCGATCGGCGGCGTCGGCCTGACCGTCGTCGGCTTCGTCGTGGGCGGCGGCCTGGCCCTGTCCATCAACCGGCAGCGCCGTGACCTGGCCCTGCTGCGGGCGGCCGGCGCGACTCCGCGCCAGGTGCGACGGCTGATCGCCGTACAGGCCGGGGTGGCCTCCGCCGCCGCGCTCCTGCCCGGTGCGGCGCTCGGATATCACCTGGCCGCCCGGTTCGGGGAGCTGCTGGTGTCCGTCGGAGCATTGCCCGCCGCCCTGCCGCTCGTCCACAGCCCGCTCCCGGCCGTGGCGGCGACGTCGCTGCTGGCCGCCGTGGTCAGGCTCGCCTCGTGGGCCGCGTCGCTGCGGGCCTCGCGCATGTCGCCCGTCGAGGGGCTCACCGAGTCGCAGAGCGAGCCGCGGGCGCCGGGCCGGGTGCGTACCGGGGCGGGGCTGCTGCTCATGCCGGTCTCGCTCGTCCTGTCGTGCCTGCCGCTGCTGATGCGCGGCGAGGCGGCGGTGATCGGGCCCGCGACGGCCGCGCTGCTCGCCGTGGTCGGCCTGGCGCTGGCCGGGCCGCGCCTGGTCCAGCTCGCCACCGCGGCCCTGGCCGCCCGGCTCCCGCGCGGCCTGTCCGCCCCGGCCTGGCTGGCCGTCCACAACACCGGCGCGTACGCCCTCAGGACCGCCGGCGCCGTGGCCGCCCTCAGCATGGTCCTGACCCTGGGCCTGAGCGTCGTCCTGACCCAGACCACGGTCGTGCGCGCCAAGTCGGACGAGGCCGCGGCGGCCCTGCGCGGCCTGCGCACCATCACCGCACCCGCGCTGGGCGGCATCCCCCACGGACTGCTCGACGACGTACGCGCGCTCCCCGGCGTCGAACGGGCCGCCGCCACTGCCACGACCACCGTCCTCACCGGCTCCCTGGTCCTCGGCGACTCCTCCGAGCTCAACCCCAGGCCCGCCTGGGTGCTCGGCCCGGACGCCGACGGAGTCGTGGACCTCGGCGTGGTCCAGGGCGGCCTGGCGGGGCTCAGGGGCGCGACGGTCGCGGTGGACGAGAGCGCGGGGCGGGTGGGGCAGCGACTCGACCTCGTCATGGGCGACGGGGCCAGGGTGAGCGCGCGGGTCGTGGCCACGTACCGGCGTTCGCTCGGTTTCGGGCCCGTGGTGGTCTCGCGCGACCTGGCGGCCGGGCACACCACGTCGGGGCTGGACTCGGCCATCCTCGTCCGTGGGACGGCCGACCTCACGGCGCTGGGGTGGCCGGGCGTGGAGGTCGCCGGGACCGCCGCCACGGCGTCGCTCGACGGGTCGGCCGAGGCGCTGGTGAACGTGGCCGTGCTGGCGGTGCTGCTGGCGTACGTGCTGGTGGCGGTGGCCAACCGGCTGGTGGCGACCACCACGGCCCGGCGCGGCGAGCTGGACGCGCTGCGGCGGCTGGGCGCCACGCCCGCTCAGCTCAGGAGCATGATCCGCTGGGAGGCCGCGCTGCTCGCGGCGGCCGCGTCAGGAGCGGGGCTGGCGCTGCCGGCGGTGCCGCTGGCCATGGTGGGCCTCGGCTTCCTGGGCCGCCCCTGGCCGGCCGGGCCGCTGTGGCTGGCGCCCGCCGCCGTCGCCGTGGTCGCGGTGGTGGTGTGGCTCGCACTCGGCCTGCCCGCCCGCCGGGCGATCACCGGAGGAGGCGCGGTGAAAGCCGCCACGGCCGCTTCCACAGTGCTCACAGTTGCTGTTCCCCGGACATGATGTGGATCACTTTGTCCGATCGTCAATTTTTGTCCGGATTCTGTGACATAAGTGCCTGTATGAGGGCTGTAAGAGGCACCTTGAAGGCCCCTGTCTTCCCTGGTCACGCCAGAGGTTCGGGGGTATCGGGTGGGTCGAGTCGATCTTTTGCGGTTGACCTGACCGTTATATCCAACGGTTTCTGACTGTTACATTTTTACATATATTCTGCGCCTTGATCGCCATCTCGACGTCAAGAAAATTTCACGATGCGAGATGGGTTTTCGTTGCGGGGGCGCGGACACCAGCCGGAGTCGCGCCCTCGGTCAGCGCGAACGGAGAGTAATGGGCAAGTACCTGCTCCGCAGGTTGGCAATAAATGTGATCCTGGTCGCCGTCGCGGCCAGTCTGGCGTACATGCTCGCTGCCACCACCATGAGCCCGCGCGGCGCATATGAGGGGAGGCAGCCTCCGGTCGCCGAGTCCGTCGTCGACGCCACACTTGATGCCTACAACCTGAACGACAAGACCCCTGTCCTGGAGCGCTACGCGACCTGGGCGAAGGGGGTGGTCACGGGAGACTTCGGCAGGACCTGGAACGGCGGCTCGGTCAATGACGAGATGGGCCGCCGGATCATGGTCAGCCTCCGGCTGCTGCTCATCGGCACGCTGCTCGGCTTCGCCGTGGGTGTGGCGCTGGGCGCGTTCTCCGCGGTGCGGCAGTACAAGCTCAGCGACCGGTTCATCGGCGTCAGCTCCTTCGTGATCATGGCGATCCCCGTGTTCGTGCTGGCCACTCTGCTGGCCATCGCCACGTACAACGTGAACAGAGGGCTCGGGTTCACGCTGATCGAGTACACCGGGGAGTACAACCCCCGGCTGTCCGGCTGGGACCAGTTCGTCAACCGGCTGAACCACCTGATCCTGCCGACCATCTCGCTCAGCCTCGGCTCGATCGCCTTCTACAGCCGGATCCAGCGCAACATGATGCTCGACGTGCTCGGCCAGGACTTCGTCCGCACCGCCATGGCCAAGGGCCTGCGGCGCAGGACGGCGCTGATCAAGCACGCGCTGCGGACCGCGCTGATCCCCGCGGCCACGTACTTCGCGTTCGCCTTCGGGACGATGTTCACCGGGGCCACCTTCACCGAGAAGATCTTCGCCTGGCACGGCATGGGCGCCTGGCTGGTCGACTCGATCAACCAGAACGACGTCAACTCCGTCGCCGCGGTGACCTTCTTCGCGGCCGTGTGCGTCCTGGCCGCCGCCTTCCTGTCGGACCTGCTGGTCGCGGCCCTCGATCCCCGGGTGCGGGTGAGCTGACGTGCGTTCGAAAGTCGTCTTCAAGCGCCTGCTGAACAACAAGCAGGCCCGGTACGGGTCCATCGCCCTGATCCTCCTGGTCGCCCTGGCCTACATCGGGCCGTACTTCGGCCCGTACGACTGGACCGAGAAGGACTTCATGGCCTTCCTGTCCGGCCCCGACGGCGACCACTGGTGGGGCACCACCACGATCGGCCAGGACATGTACGCGGTCACCCTCCGCGGCATGCAGAAGTCGATCGTGATCGGCCTGCTGGTGGCGCTCATCTCCACCGGCCTGGCCGCGCTCGTGGGCGCCTTCGCCGGATATTTCGGCGGCTGGGTGGACAAGGCGCTCATGTGGGGCGTCGACCTGCTGCTCGTCCTCCCGAGCTTCCTGATCATCGCGATCATGTCGCCGAGGCTGAAGGACGGCGCGTCCTGGCTCTGGTTCGTGGTGCTGCTGGCCGCGTTCTCCTGGATGATCACCTCCAGGGTCGTGCGCAGCATGACGCTCTCACTCCGCGAACGCGAGTACGTCCTGGCCGCCGTCTACATGGGCATCCCACGCTGGAAGATCATCTTCCGGCACATCGTGCCCAACCTGTCCTCCTTGCTGATCATCGACGCGACCCTGAACGTCAGTGGCGCGGTCATCGGCGAGGCGGCCCTGTCCTTCTTCGGCTTCGGCATCCAGCCGCCCGACGTCTCGCTCGGCACGCTGATCGCCGAGGGCTCCCGCAACGCCACCGGTTACCCCTGGCTGTTCGCCTTCCCCGCCGGGCTGCTCGTCCTCCTGGTGCTCAGCGTGAACCTGATCGGCGACGGCCTGCGTGACGCACTCGACCCGGGGAGCAACTCGTGAGCATCTTGGAGGTCAGGGACCTCACCGTCACCTTCCCCGGCGGCATCGAGGCCGTGCGCGGCGTCAGCTACGAGGTCGAGCGCGGCGAGGTGCTCGGCATCGTCGGCGAGTCCGGCTCCGGCAAGTCCGTGACCTCACTCGCGGTCATGGGCCTGCTGCCGACGAACGCCGTGGTCAGCGGCTCGGTCAGCCTGCACGGCCAGGAACTGCTCGGCCTGAAGGAGGACGAGCTGGTCAAGGTGCGCGGCAAGGCGATCAGCATGATCTTCCAGGATCCGTTGTCGGCCTTCACGCCCGTGTACACCATCGGTGAGCAGATCGCCGAGGCCGTCCGCATCCACCAGAAGATGGGCAAGGACAAGGCCGCCAAGCGCGCCGTCGAGCTGCTCGACCTGGTCGGCATCCCGAACCCGCACCTGCGGGCCAAGGCGTTCCCGCACGAGTTCTCCGGCGGCATGCGGCAGCGCGCGATGATCGCCATGGCCATCGCCAACGACCCCGACCTGCTGATCTGCGACGAGCCCACCACGGCGCTCGACGTGACGATCCAGGCGCAGGTGCTCGAAGTGCTCAAGACCGCGCAGCGGGAGACCGGCGCCGGCATCGTGATGATCACCCACGACCTGGGCGTCATCGCGGGCATGGCCGACCGGGTGCTCGTCATGTACGCGGGCCGGCCCGTCGAGCAGGGGCCCGTGGACGACATCTACTACCGGCCGCGGATGCCGTACACGATGGGCCTGCTCGCCTCGATCCCCAGGATCGACGGCGAGGAGGGGCCGCTCGTGCCCATCGACGGCAACCCGCCCTCGCCGGCGTCGCTGCCGCCCGGCTGCCCGTTCGCGCCGCGCTGTCCGATGAAGGTGGACATGTGCGACGACGAGGAGCCGCCGCTGACGCCGTTCGGCGGCGGGCGCCACGTGGCCTGCATCCGGTCGCACGAGATCGAGCACAAGGGCCTGACCGGGGCCGACGTGTTCCCGACACCGGTCATCCCGCCCAGCGACGTGGTGCGCATACCACGCGCCGAGCGCGCGACCGTGCTCGAGCTCGACGGCATGAAGAAGCACTATCCGCTGATGAAGGGCGCGATCTTCAAGCGCCGCGTCGGCACCGTGTACGCGGTGGACGGCATCAGCTTCGACATCGCCGAGGGCGAGACGCTGGCCCTGGTCGGCGAGTCCGGCTGCGGCAAGACCACGACGCTGCAGCAGATCATGCAGCTCGTGCCGCCGCAGGAGGGGCGCGTCGTCGTGCTCGGCAAGGACAGCTCCAAGCTGGACAACGCCGGGCGCAAGTCGCTGCGCGGGGACCTGCAGATCGTCTTCCAGGACCCGATGGCCGCGCTCGACCCGCGCATGCCGATCGGCGACATCATCGCCGAGCCGCTGCGCGCGCACGGCAAGAAGGACGTCACCGCCAAGGTCGAGGAGCTGCTGCAGCTCGTCGGGCTCGCTCCCGAGCACGCCGAGCGCTACCCGCAGCAGTTCTCCGGCGGCCAGCGGCAGCGCATCGGCATCGCCCGTGCGCTCGCGCTGGAGCCCAGGATGCTCGTGCTCGACGAGCCGGTCTCCGCGCTTGACGTGTCCATCCAGGCAGGCGTGATCAACCTGCTGGAGGAGCTGAAGAACAGGCTCGGGCTGTCCTACCTGTTCGTGGCTCACGACCTGGCCGTGGTCCGGCATCTGGCCGACCGCGTGGCCGTCATGTACCTGGGCAGGATCGCCGAGATCGGGACGGTCGAGAACGTCTACGACCGTCCCGCGCATCCCTACACGCAGGCGTTGCTGTCGGCGATCCCCCTGCCCGACCCCGAGATGGAACGCACCCGCAAGCGGATCCTGCTCGAAGGCGACCTGCCCAGCCCGGCCGACCCGCCGACTGGATGCAGGTTCCGCACCCGCTGCCCCAAGTTCGCCGTGCTCAGCGAGGCGGAACGGCGGCGGTGTGTGGACGAGGAGCCCTCGGTCGCCCGGCTGGCGAATGTCGTCGACCACGGCGCCGCCTGTCATTACGCGGAGGAAGTCGAGGTCATCACGGCCTCGGACAATCAGGAGGAAGAGTGAAGGTTCGATACCGTGCGGCCGCTGGGCTCGCGGTGCTGGCCGTGGCCGTGGCCGTGGCCGCCTGTGGCGGCGGAGGCTCCGAGAGCAAGCAGCCGAACGCCCAGCAGTCGCAGCAGGCGCAGCAGCAGATGGCGGAGACCCCGGCCATCAGCATCAACCCCGTCCCCTATGAGCAGGTCAAGGACGGCGGGACGCTCACGCTGACCGTCGGCCAGTGGCCGAGCCAGTGGAACCCCAACCACGTGGACGGGAACCAGGCCGACACGGCCGAGATGCTCGACACGATCCTGCCGCAGCTGATGATCGCCGACAAGGAGGCCAACTTCACGGCGAACCCCGACTACCTGACCGACGTGAAGAACGACCTGTCGTCGGGCAAGCAGATCGTCACCTACACGCTGAACGACAAGGCCGTGTGGTCCGACGGCACGCCGATCACGTGGAAGGACCTCGAGGCCGCGTGGAAGGCCAACAACGGCGAGAACAAGAAGTTCAAGCCGGCCTCCACCAACGGCTGGGACCGGATCGAGTCGGTGACCAAGGGCGACAGCGACAAGGTCGCCATCGTCACCTTCTCCAAGCCGTACCCGGAGTGGCAGGGCCTGTTCTCCCGGTCGCCGCACCTCATGCCGGCCAAGCACATGGAGACGCCGGACGCGTACGACAACGACTACCTGCAGAAGGTTCCGGTCACCGCCGGTCCCTTCAAGGTGGAGAAGATCGACGAGGGCACCAAGACCCTCACGGTCGTGCGTGACGACAAGTGGTGGGGCAAGAAGGCCAAGCTGGACAAGGTCATCTTCCGTACCATCGAGACCCCCGCCGCGCAGGTCAACGCCTTCGCCAACGGCGAGCTCGACATGGTGGAGATCCCGCCGGGCAGCCCCGCCGACCTCAAGCGGGCCAAGGAAGTCCCCAACGTGGACATCCGCAAGTCGCTCAGCCCGAACTGGCGGCACATCACCGTCAACAACCAGAGCGAGTTCCTGAAGGACAAGTCGGTCCGTCAGGCCGTCGCGTACGCGATCAACCGTGACGTGATCACGCAGTCCGACCTGAAGGACATGGACTGGCCGCTGCAGACGCTCGGCAACCACGTCTTCATGAACAACCACAAGGGCTACGTCGACAACTCCGGCGACCTCGGCAAGTACAACGTCGAGAAGGCCAAGCAGCTTCTCGACGCGGCCGGCTGGAAGCAGGAAGGCGAATACCGCAAGAAGGACGGCAAGGAGTTCTCCCTGAGCTTCGTCGTCCCGGCGGGCGTGCCCTACGCCAAGACCGAGGGCGAGCTCACCCAGGCCATGCTCAAGGAGGCCGGGATCAAGCTGACGATCCGCCCGGTCCCCGATGACAAGTTCTTCACGGACTACATCATCAAGGGCGACTTCGACCTGGTGCCGTTCTCCTGGATCGGCGACCCGCTGCCCATCGGCGGCCTCGCGCAGATCTACAAGACGGGCTCCGAGAGCAACTTCCCGAAGGCCAGCGACCCGGCCGTGGACGCCGCGATCGACGAGGCCGTGAGCGAGATGGACCCGGCCAAGGCCTTCGAGAAGGCCAACGCCGCCGACAAGCTCATCTGGGACATGGTGCACACGATCCCGCTGTACCAGCGCCCCGACATCCAGGCGGCCAAGAAGACCCTGGCCAACCTCGGCGCCGAGGGCTACCAGTCGTACGACTGGTCGATGATCGGCTTCACCGGCTGATCCTCGTCCTCGTGAACCCCCGGCCGGCTCCGGCCGGGGGTTCCTGTTCTCAGGCGAACTCCCGCAGGGTCGCCGGTGGGCGGCCTCCGTACCGCTCGATGCTCTCCGTGACCCGGTAGAGCGGGTGGTCGGCGGTGCCGATGAAGCGGAAGATCGCCCACAGGTGCGACAGGTGCTCGACGGCGACCTCGTCGCGGTAGACGTCCATCGCCCTGCGCTCCCACTCCTCGGGCGGCACGTCCACGTACTCGACGCCGAGCGCCCGCGCCGCCTCGCCGATCGTGGCCAACTGCCCGGTCACCAGGCACACCGGGTCGGCGGGAGCCGGATCCAGCAGCAGCCCCGCGCCCACCCTGGCCACGTCCTCGCCCGCGACCAGCGGAATCCGTGTGGACGCGGGACCCAGCGGGAGGGCCAGCCGCCCGCCCGACGACGCGACGGCCAGGTTCTCGAAGAAGACCGCGGCCCGCAGGTGCACCGCGCCCACCCCGGCCCAGTCGAAGACCTGCTCCGACAGCCAGTGCCGGCGCATGCGCGGCGTGCCGGCCTCGGGGGAGGCGTCGAGCTGCGACACCTCGACGACCCGCGCCACGCCCGCCTCCCTGGCCGCCGCCGCGAACGCGGCCGTGGCGTCCAGCAGGCCGGCCGTCACCGGGTAGGTGAAGAACGCCCGGCTGACCCCGCGCAGCGCGGGGCGTACGGACCGGATCTCGCGCAGGTCGCCCGCGACCACCTCGGCCCCGAGCTTGCGCAACTCCTCGGCCCGGTGGTCGTCGGTGTGCACGAAGGCCCGAACGGCCTGCCCCTGCGCCAGCAGCAGCTCCACGACGTGCCGCCCGGTCGAGCCCTGAAGCCCGCCGGCCGCTCCGGTGACCAGGATCATCTCTCCTCCTCCGGGAGGGTCAGGGTGAACAGGCCGAGCCGCTCCAGATCGCGCAGGAACGGCCCGGCGGGGAAGGACTCGGCCGGGCCGAAGACCCCGGGCCCGGGGCCGTGGCCGTCGGCCAGGCGGACGGCGGCCTCGACCGAGGTGAGCGCGCTCATGCGCCACAGGTCGTGCCCGCGCGCCTGCCCGGCCCGCCCGCCCGCGTCGGTGATGACCTGCACGGCCACCGTGAAGTCGGAGCGCGCCCGGGTGGCGGCGTCCACGTGCTCGCTGGTGAACGCCTGCTCCTCCTCGAACGTCTGCGCCGTGAGCTGGGCCTCGACCCGCCGCGCGGGTGTGTGCCTGGGCACGGTGACGACCTCGGAGAACGGCACGGGGGCGATCATCGTGCGCGGACCGAGCGGCGGCGGGAACGGGAAGACCGCGTTGCGCGGCTCGACGTAGCCGACGTGCTGGGCGCCGTCGGTGTACGTGATCCGCCGGGTGTCGGCGAACAGCAGTTCGGCGGTACGCCTGGCCCCCGTGGTCAGCCGCCAGCCGGACACCGCGTACGCGGTGACCACGCGCTCGATCCCGCTCACCCCCGCGGCCACGGCGCCGGTGAGCAGGTCGCCGAGGCCGCCGTAGAAGCTCATCGCGGTGACCATGGTGATGCCCGCCCGCCGGGCCGGCTCGGCCATGGTGTCGAACATCCACTTCGTGTGGTGCTGCTCCAGCGCGTGGTCCACGTAGTGGCAGCCGGCCTCGGCCGCGGCCCGCGCGACGGGCTCGCCGGTGTGCGTGAACGGTCCCGCGCAGTGGATCAGCACGTCGGCCTGGCCCGCGAGCTCGCGTAACGCGGCGGGGTCGTCGAGCGCGGCCTGGTGCACGGGGGCCCCGCCGAGCTCGTCGGACAGGGCCTTGAGCGCGCCGCCGTCGCGACCGGCCAGGATGACCTCCCGGCCGCGGGCACGCAGCTCGGCCGCCGCCAGGCGTCCGGTGTGGCCCGTGGCGCCGTAGACGGCGATGTGCGGTGCGGACACGGCTCACCTCCATGATTCATACTGGGAGTACGTAACTAGTTCTGAAGTTACGTACCGCGAGTATGTAAGTCAATGGGGAGCACGATGATCCGCCGTACCCAGGCAGAGCGTTCCGACGAGACCACGGGGCGGCTGGTACGGGCCGCGCGGGAGCTGTTCGGGGCCCAGGGTTACGCCGTCACCTCGATCGACGCGATCGCCGCCGTGGCGGGGGTGACCAAGGGGGCCGCCTACCATCACTTCGGCGGCAAGGTGGAGCTGTTCCGCGCGGCGCTCGTGGCGGAATTGGAGGCGGTCGACGCCAGGCTCCTGGGGGTGGCGGCGGAGGAGGCGGACCCGTGGGAGGCGCTGCGGCGCGGCTGCGGCACGTTCCTCGAGCACTGCCTCGACCCGGGGTTCCGGCAGATCGTGCTGCTGGACGCGCCCTCGGTGCTGGGCTGGGAGGCGGTGCGCGAGCTGGAGCGGGAGCACATGCTCCAGGTGCTGCTGGAGGGGCTGCGGCTGGCCGTGGCGAGCGGGCAGGCCCCCGACGGCGATCTGGCCGCCCGCGCGCAACTGGCCTTCGGCGCCTTGTGCGAGGGCGGCATGATGCTCGCCCGCTCGGAAGACCCGGCGGCCGACCTGCCACGGATCTCCGCGGAGGCCGGCCGGTTCCTGGAGGCGCTCAGGCTGTGATCAGCCGTGTGAGCCGGTGACCCCCTGCCTGGCAAGCCCTTCCCCGGGGGGCGGCGAGCAGGACGGGCCGCCCGGCCCGTTGAAGCGGACCGAATCCCAGAAGTCACGGAAGTCGATGTAGAAGTTGCCCTTGCCACGAGCGCTGGTCACCGCCGCGCACCCGCCGTAGTCGGCCTCGGAGAAGAGGTAAATACGCGAGTCGGTACGGTTCCAGTCGGACTTGGCCCGGTCGGCCATGCCCAGCGCGGCGAGGTTGGGCGTGCTGCCCTGGATCTGGACGATGTCCCCCGTGCCGTCGAGGCCGGAGAACAGGCAGTAGTTACCCTCCTGGCACCTGTCGTAGCCGTCGGCGGCCTGCGCGGGGGACGCCAGGGCGGCCAAGGCGAAGGCGGCGATCGGCAACGCCAGCATGTGAAGCTTCTTGCCCATTACTCCTCCATGGGTGAAACTTTCTTTCGCCTTGAACATACATGGCGCGATCTTGTCAGGAAAGGGGTTGACCTGAACCTCCGTGCCGAGCGCGACCGGATTCTCCGTGACCGCTCTCTACGCGCGGGCCCGGCCCGCCTGGCGATGAGCCCGCGGGGGGCAGGGGGCCGGGCCCGGCGGGTCAGAGGCGGGCGCCCACGTCCGCGCCGTTCCTCGGGCGCAGGAAGGCCGACGGCGGGATGCTCCCGTCGGCCCGGCGGGGGCCGGTCACGGTCGACGGGTCGGTGCTGAGCAGCGCGCCGTCGTCCCAGGTGCCGCCGATGTTCCAGGAGTTGCCGCTGCCCGTGGACGACGAGCCCAGATCGACCGCCGTGCCGTTGCTCGCGGCGAGGTCACGGGT
Source organism: Nonomuraea sp. NPDC050643 (assembly GCF_040654715.1). NCBI lineage: Bacteria > Bacillati > Actinomycetota > Actinomycetes > Streptosporangiales > Streptosporangiaceae > Nonomuraea > Nonomuraea sp. NPDC050643. The sequence continues at coordinate 39,484 of NZ_JBFAIM010000074.1, forward strand.
GAGCGTGGCGCTCGCGTCGGCGAAGTCGAACCCCGTCCCGCCGTTGCGCCAGGCCGTGCTGCGGCTCACGGCCATCGAGCCCGGGTTGGCGTTGTCGATGAACCCGCCCACCTGGTTCCTGAAGGCCATGCTGTTGCGTACGACGTGCGCCGCCGGCAGGTCCTCGTCCCCGCCGCCCAGCTTGAACCCGTTGCCGTCGCCGGTGTAGTCGGGCAGGTTCCAGCGGTTGAAGCCGTTGCCGTACGCGACGCTGCCCTCGATGACGATCGGCGACAGGAACTCCCACGCGTCGAACCCGTCGTCGGAGTTGTTCCACAGCCGGGCCCCCTTGACGACGTTGCCCGTGCCGCTGCCCTCCTTGATCGCCAGCCCGTCGGCGCTCTCCCCGTTCTTGCGCGGGTCGCGGTTGCCGTGGCTGTCCAGGTTGAGCACGACGTTGCCGGCTGAGGCGCCCTGGATGTGCAGGCCGCTCTCGTAGTTGTCGCGGGTGACCAGCCGGTCGAAGACGTTGTCGTTGCAGCCCCTGCAGAAGATCCCGTACGGGCCGTTGGCGATCTCCAGGCCGATGATGCGCCAGTGGGAGGCCTCCATGTGGAGGGCGCCGCGCTCGCCGTTCGGGATGCTGCCGCCGACCGGGGCCGGGGTGTGGGGGAGGGGCTCGCCGTCGATGAGGACCCTTTCGCGCGGGTACGCGCTGAGCGTGATGGGGGCGGCGGCGGTGCCGCTCTTGAGGATCTGCAGGTTCTTCGTCAGGGCGTAGGTGCCCCGGCGGACCAGGATGACGGTGCCGGGCTGGGCCAGGTCGATGGCCCGCTGGATGGTGGCCAGCGGTTGGGCCTCGGTGCCCGGCGCGGTGTCGTCACCGCCCGGCGCGACGACGAGCGTGACGGACGCGCTCTCGACCGCCTCCGCCAGTGTGCTGATCTTGCCGGCGCCCGCGCCCGCCCGCACGGCCGCGGGGACGCCCTGCGGCGGATCCACTGTGTACGCGTAGAACGTTCGCGGCTCGACCACGGTCCCCGCGACCTCCGGCGTGCCCGAGTTCACGAAGATGTTGTTCCGCTGCACCGCCCGGCCGGGGCCGCTGTCGGCGTACCCGCTAGCGGAGTAGAGCGGATGCGGCACGTTCTCGAAATAGTTGCCCTCGACCACGGCTCCGGCGTTCTCGGTGGAGGCGACCGCGTACAACTCGTTGCCGAGGAAGTAGTTGTTGTAGATGTGCACCGGCTCGCCGAACCGGATACGCGGATGACGTTGGCGGCTGTTGTTGAAGAAATTGTGGTGAATGGTCACCTTGAGATGGCCGATGTCCGTGCCGCCGGCGCCATCGGAATGGCTGATCAGCATGGATTTGTCGGAATGGTCGAAGTGGTTCCACGAGACGGTGACGTAGTCGGCGCCCCGCACGATGTCCACCGACCCGTCCACGGCGCCCGAGAAGGTGTTGTGGTCGATCCAGATGTGGTGCGAGTTCTGCCCGATGTTGACCGCGTCGTCCTCGGCGTTCGTGAAGCGCAGGTTGCGGACGATCACGTTGTACGACCGATAGAAGTCCAGCCCGCCGCCGGTGATGTGGCCGGTGCCGCCGACGCCGACGATGGTCTTGTTGGGGCGTACGCCCTGCTTGCTCTCGATCGTGATCGTGCCCGACACCTGGATGGTGAGGGTTTCGAGGCTGTCGATGTACTCGAGGAACTGCTCGGCGTTGGTCGCGGTGACGGTCCTGCCGCCGGCGCCGCCGGTGGTGCCGTTCTGGCCCAGCGCGTTGACGGCGGCGAACCCGACCGGCGCGTCGGCCGCGGCCGGCGCGCCGGTGTTCATGGGGGGAAGGACGGCGAGGGCGGCGACCGCGACAACGGCTGCCGTCCACGAGGTGAAGGTCATCATGCTCTCCGGTCGTGCCTCCGGGAAATGTCAGATGGAAAGCGCTTTCCTAGGTATTATCGGCAGATCTTCACAGGCGGTAAAGCGCTCATGAAAGTTTCATCCGTGCTGTCGCGTCCACCGCTCGTACGCCTCCACCGCCGTGGGCAGCGTCGGGAAGAGAAGGTCCTCGCCCACGGATCGCGTCAGCCCGTAGGCGTCGAGGCGGTCGCGCAGGTCCTGCTTGACCCGGGCCATGGCGAAGACGATGCCGCGCCGGTCCAGCTCGCGGCGCAGGGCGTCGAGGGCGTCCAGGGCGGTGATGTCGACCTCGACGTTGGCCTCGGCGTTGAGCACGAACCAGCGTACGGGGCCCTCCTGGCGGTCCACGGAGTCCAGGGCGCGGCGGCGGAAGTCCTGGGCGTTGGCGAAGAAGAGCGGGGAGTCGTAGCGGTAGACGACGAGGCCGGGGATGGTGCGGGCCATGGGGTAGTCGTCGACGTCGTGCATGCCGGCCAGCCCCGGCACCAGGCCCTGGATGGCGTCGTGGGGGCGGGCCACGCGGGCCAGCATCTCGACGACGGACAGGGCGACGGCGAGGAGGATGCCGTACAGGATGTCGAAGACCAGCACGCCGGCGAGTGCGCCGAGCGCGAGCAGCAGTTCCGCCCTGCGGAAGCGGGCCAGGCGCCGGAACTCGGGCAGGTCGATGAGGCGGGTGGCGGCGTACACGACGATCGCGCCGAGCGCGGCGGCGGGGAACACGGCGAGCAGCGGCCCCGCGAACAGCAGCACCGCGACCACGGCCACCAGGCAGGCGAGCGAGTAGAGCTGCGTGCGCGCCCCGGCGGCGTCGGCCAGCGCGCTGCGGCTGCCGCTGCTGCTGACCGGGAAGCCCTGCAGCACGCCCGCGCCCAGGTTCGCCGCGCCCAGGGCGAGCAGCTCCTGGTCGGCGTCGATCTCCTGATTGTGGCGGGCGGCGAAGGAGCGGGCCGTGAGCATGTTGTCCGTGTAGCCGACCAGGAACACCCCGATAGCGGGCAGCAGCAGGTTCTCCAGCGACGCGAGCGTGGGCAGCGGCAGCCCGGTCGGGATCTCGCCCACCACCTTGATCCCCTGCGCGTCGAGCCCGAAGACCACCACGCATCCGGTCGCCAGCAGGACGGCCAGCAGCGGCGCCGGAACGGCGGGCCATCGCCACTGTGCCAGGAACAGGAACGCCAGCACGCCTCCGGCCATGAGCATCGTCCCCACGTGGGCCTGGGGCAGCAGCCGGGCGAACGACACGACCTCCTCGAACAGGCTGTCGCCGGACACGGGAAGCGCGGTGAGCCGGCCGAGCTGCCCGAGCACCATGATCACGGCCACGCCCGACATGTAGCCGACGAGGATCGGCCGGGACAGCAGGTCGGCCACGAACCCCAGCCGCAGCACCCGGCACCCCAGGCAGAGCAGCCCGACGACCACGGCCAGCGCGGCGGCCAGGGCCGCGTACCTCGCCGGGTCCCCGGCCGCCAGGGGGCCGATGGCGGCGGCGGTCATGAGCGCGGTGGTGGACTCGGGGCCGACGGACAGGAGCCGGGAGGAGCCGAGCACGGCGTACAGGGCCAGCGGCGCCAGCATCGCCCACAGCCCGGCCACGGGAGGCAGCCCGGCGACCGTCGCGTAGGCCATCACCTGGGGGACCAGATAGGCCGCCACGGTCAGCCCGGCCAGCAGGTCGCCGCGCAACCAGGCGCGCTGGTATCCCTTCAGGACGGTCAGCCCTGGGAGCAGTCGGAGCATGCTTGAGGATGTCCCGTCGCGGGGGTGTACACCAAGTCTCAGGGGCCGGGCGCGGCGGGTGAAAGTTTCACCGCCTCGCGGCTGTTCGTCCTGGTGTGCGGGCGAGTCGGGCGGTTCTCGCGGGCGAGGCCGGGGAAACGTCCTGGAGGTGGCCTAGAGTCCTGGTTGGGAGCGCTCCCAATTTGTCCTCGAGCCGAGCCGGAGCAGCGTGCCATGAGTCAGTTGAGCAGGAACCGGATGAGCAGGACGGCGGCGTCACTGCTCGTCGCCGCCTCCCTGGTCACGTCGTCCCCCGCGACCGCCACCGCCGCCTTCCCCTACCAGGATCCGGCTCTCCCCGTCCCCACCCGGGTCGCCGACCTCATGTCCCGCATGTCGCTCGACGAGAAGCTCGGTCAGATGACCCAGGCCGAGCGCGGCTCCGTCAGCACCTCCGACATCACCACCTACCGGCTCGGCTCGGTGCTGTCGGGCGGGGGGTCGGCGCCGTCGCCCAACACGGCGACCGGGTGGGCGGACATGTACGACCGGTTCCAGAACGCGGCCCTGGCCACGCCCCTCGCCATCCCCATGATCTACGGCGTGGACGCCGTGCACGGGCACAACAACGTCGTCGGCGCCACGATCTTCCCGCACAACATCGGCCTCGGCGCCACCCGCGACCCCGCGCTGGTGGAGCGGGTCGGGCGGGCCGTGGCCGAGGAGGTGTCGGGGACCGGGATCGACTGGAACTTCGCGCCCTGCCTGTGCGTGGCGCGCAACGACCGGTGGGGGCGTACGTACGAGTCCTTCGGCGAGACGCCCGAGGTGCCCTCGTCCATGGCGAGCATCGTCACCGGGCTGCAGGGGTCCGCGCTGAACGGGCCCGCCTCCGTGCTGGCCACCGCCAAGCACTACGTCGGCGACGGCGGCACCACCGGCGGGGTGGACCAGGGGAACGCGCAGCTCTCCGAGGCCGAGCTGAGAGCCGTCCACCTGCCGCCGTTCGAGGCCGCCGTCGAGCGGGGGGTCGGGTCGGTGATGGTGTCGTTCAGCAGTTGGAACGGGGCCAAGCTGCACGGGCACCAGTACCTGATCACGACCGTGCTCAAGGGGGAGCTGGGCTTCGGCGGGTTCGTGGTGTCCGACTGGAACGGGATCGACCAGATCGACGGCGCGGCGGGGATGTCGGCGGGTGACGTGCGCTCCGCCGTCAACGCCGGGATCGACATGGTCATGGTGCCGACCGCCTGGCGGCAGTTCATCGACCTGCTGCGGGCCGAGGTGCAGGCCGGGCGCGTGAGCACGGCGCGGGTCGACGACGCGGTGCGGCGGGTCCTGACGAAGAAGTTCGAGCTGGGGTTGTTCGAGAAGCCGCTGACCGATCGGTCCTACACCGCGAGCGTGGGGAGCGCGGCCCACCGGGCACTGGCCCGTGAGGCGGTGGCCAAGTCCCAGGTCGTGCTGAAGAACGGCGGCGACCTGCTGCCCCTCGCCAGGAGCGGGGGCAAGCTCTTCGTGGCGGGCAAGAGCGCCGACGACATCGGCAACCAGAGCGGTGGCTGGACGATCTCGTGGCAGGGATCGTCGGGCAACGTCACTCCCGGTACGACGATCCTGCAGGGCATCAGGAACACCGTCGGATCGGGGGCCACGGTGACCTACAGTCGCGACGGCGGCGGCATCGACGGCTCCTACCGGGTGGCGATCGCCGTCGTCGGTGAGACGCCGTACGCCGAGGGCGAGGGCGACCGGCCCGGTGGGCTGGGGCTGGACGCCACCGACCTGAACACCATCGCCACCCTGCGCGCCTCGGGTGTGCCGGTGGTCGTGGTGCTGGTGTCCGGGCGGCCTCTCGACATCGCCTCCCAGCTTCCCAACTGGAACGCGCTGGTCGCCGCCTGGCTGCCGGGGACCGAGGGGCAGGGCGTGGCCGACGTGCTGTTCGGGGTCGCGCAGCCGGCCGGCAAACTGCCCATGACGTGGATGAGCAGCGCCTCCCAGCAGCCGATCAACTCCGGTGACGGCAAGACACCGCTGTTCGCGTACGGGGCGGGGCTCACGTACGGGCCGTCGCAGGGCGACACCAGCCCGCCCACCGCCCCCGGCACGCCCGCCACCTCCGCCGTCACCTCCTCGTCGGTGAACCTGGCGTGGGCGGCGTCGAGCGACAACGTGGGCGTGACCGGCTACGACGTGGTACGGGTGCAGGGATCGAACGAGACGCCGGCCACCACGTCCACCACCACCTCGGCCACCGTGACCGGCCTCGCGGCGAGCACGGCCTACACCTTCGCCGTCTACGCCAGGGACGCGGCGGGCAACCGCTCACCCCGGTCGGGAACGGTCACCGTGACCACGAGTACGGGCGGTGGCACGTCCGGCTGCTCGGTGACCCCGTCCACCCAGAGCCAGTGGGGCAACGGGTACGTCATCCAGGCCACCGTCACCAACACCGGCACGGCCCAGAAGAGCGGCTGGAGCGTCACCTTCACCCTTCCGCCCGGCCACACGCTCACCGGTCAGTGGAACGGCGTGCTGACGGCGAACGGCCAGACCGTCACCGCCCGCAACGCCGCCCACAACGGCACCCTCGCCCCCTCGGCCGCCACGTCGTTCGGCTTCCAGGCCACGCGGGGGAACGGCGACACGGCGGTGCCCTCCGGTTACACGTGCGCGTGATGGGCTTGTCCTACCCGTGCGTGTGGAGGGCCCGTCCACCTGACAGGCCGCGCGGCGCCCCGGCCTGGTGCCAGTCACGCAGCCGCCGCCGGCAGGTCATTCCCGAG
>NZ_JBFAIM010000074.1:45909-68133 GCF_040654715.1 Nonomuraea sp. NPDC050643
GCGGCATCCGTCACAGGATGCCGCCGCGGGGTGGGGGGAGGGAGGGGTCAGCGGTCCTCGTGGACCCGTCCGAACTCGATGAGCGGGGTGCTGCCGGCGAAGTTGCGATCCACCTCGGCCCGTTCGGCCGCGCTGGGGTTGGCGTTCGTGCAGCTCACCGGTGCGCTGGAGCCGGACATCAGGTCCGTGCACCGCCCGGTCCGCCGGTCCGGCAGGCCCAGGATGTGGCCGATCTCGTGGGCGGCGATGCGGACCGGCGAATAGCCCTGGTCGACGGCCTGGCGGCCCATCCAGATCGTGCCGCGGCCCAGGCTGGTGGGCAGCGCCCGGGGCCAGCCGTTGTCCGCGATCACCACGAAGCTGGCGGGTGAGCCCTGCATCAGCCGGACGTTCACGACGCTGGAGTTCCAGACCTGGGCTCCCTGGTTCACCACGTTCACGAATTCGGCCGCCCGGCTGACGTCGTACCTGAGGACGCGGACCAGGGCGGCCGCCTGTGCGGGAGAGGTGACCAGGAGGAAGGAGATGGTGAGGACGACGGAGAGCGCTAGGCGCAGAGGTCTTGGCACGGAGCCTCCTCCGAGGGTTGGGGGGTGCTGTCACGGTATGCGCACCCCCGCGCCCTGGAGACGTACCAGATTGCCCCTATTACGGTGGTATGGCCCTCAGCAGATCGTCTGCCTGCTGTTGACGAGCGTGTTGTTCCTGAAGGTGGTGTTGACCCCGCACGGGCTCTCGTTGATGGCGGAGTTGGTCACGGTCAGGTTCTGGATCACGATGTCGGAGGTGTTGGGGAACTCCGAGCGGGCGGCGAGCCGGATCTCACCGCCGCCGGTCACGGTGCCGCTCTGGGCGGCGATGTTCACGTTGTAGCAGTTCTCGATGAGGATGGCGTTGTTGCCGGTCTGCGCGAGGTCCACGCGGTTGATGACCGCGCCGCCGCTCTCCGACACGCAGAAGACGCCGCGCCCGCCGCCGCGTGCGATGACCTGGTTGACGCGGATGTTGGTGGGATAGGAGCTGCCGATCCGCCCGTTCCTGTTGGCCATCCGGAAGGCGGCGTAGCCGGTGCCGGTGCCGGCGTTCTGCGCGTCGACGAGGTTGACGCTGGCGTTGATGGTGTCGTTCAGCAGCAGGCCGGAGTGGGCGGTGTTGCGGGCCGTGACGGTGCCGACCGTCAGGCCGTCGAGCCCGTACGTCTCCACGCCGTGGGTGCTGGTGCCCGACACGTAGACGTTGTCGATCCGGACGTTCCGCGTGCGGACGCTGCGGTCCCCGTGGTTGTCGATGCGGATGCCGAGGCCCCCGGACAGGCGCATGTCGATCTGGCCGAGCGTGATGTTGACGCCGTTGCGGACGAAGATGCCGTACAGGGGGGCGCCGGTGACCTTCAGGTTCTGGACCTCGACGTCCGTCACGCCTCTGGCGTACACGACGGCCTGGTCACCCGATCCGGAGCCGGTCACGTTGACCGTGCCGCAGACGTCGAGCACGGTGTAGCTCGGCAGCGAGAGCCGCGAGCCGGCGCTCATCGAGCCCGAGCCGCGCACGACCACCCGCTGCTTGGAGGTGCGCCCGGCGGTGAGGCTGCCCACGGCGGCCTGCATGGCCGACAGCATGCTGGTGCCGGTGTAGACGGTCCTGGTGCCGTTGCGGGCGGTCCAGGTGCTGCCGCTCAGCGCCGCCTCCGCGTTGTACGAGCCGTCGCCGCAGGCCAGCGCGCCCGCCGTCCGGGCCTGCGTGTGGTCCCGCGTGTGGCTCTGCGCCGCGGCGGGCGCGGACATCGCCGTGAGCGCCATCGCCATGAGGCCGGCCACGAGACGGATCCGCCGCGATCTGCCGGGGGTTGAACTGCCGCTGCTTCGCATACTTCGCTCCTGTTGGTGGGGGATGCCAACTGAATCGATTCATCCAACGATCGACGTCTGACCTGCGCTGATGTGCGCCGAGCGGGGTCTGATCCGTGGGGAGTATTGCAACGTTCAAATCGAGCGTCAACAAGCCGTGAAACTTACATGACAACGCTTGTCGACCCGCTCCGCCGGTGGCGCGTTGACATCCCGGACGCGGCGTGGCCAGGGTGGCAGGGATCAGCTCGCTCAGGGAACCACCGGCCGTACTCGTACCGTCTGGCAGGGAGGCCTGATGGAAGGCACCGTCGCCGTCGTCACCGGAGCCGCGCGCGGAGTCGGGCGGGGCGTCGCCCTCGTGCTCGGCGAGGCCGGCGCGACCGTCTACGTCACCGACCGGGAGAGCCGCGGCGACCGCCACTCCGACCTGCCCGGCACGGTCGAGGACACCGCCGAGCAGGTGGACGCGCGCGGTGGCCGCGGCGTGCCCGTCCAGGTGGACCACGCCGACGACCGCGCCGTCGAGGCGCTCTTCCGGCGGGTCCGCGACGCGCACGGCGGCCTCGACCTCCTGGTGGCCAACGCCTGCAACGGCAACGCCCTGCCCTTCCACGGCGGGCCGTTCTGGACGCTGCCGCTCGACCACTGGCACAACATGATCGACATCGGCGTCCGGAGCCACCTGGTCTCGGCCTGGTACGCGGCCCCGCTGCTGATCGAGCGGGGCGGCCTGGCCGTCTTCACCGGGTTCGCCGACTCGGAGGCCGAGGTCATCGCCGGGCACGTCTTCTACGACCTGGCCATGACCGGCGTCAGCCGCCTGGCCCGTACGCTGGCCCACGACCTGCGCCCGCACGGCGTGACCGCGCTGGCCGTCTCGCCCGGCTTCACCCGGACGGAGGCGATCCTCGCCGCGCTCGGGGAGGACGTGCCGGGCGGCGACTCGGTCGAGTTCCCCGGCCGGGCGGTCCGCGCCCTGCTGGAGGACCCCGACGTGGCGCGGCACGCGGGCCGCACGCTCCCCGTCACCGACCTGGCCAGGGAGTACGGATTCGGCGACCGATCACCGCGTTAGGCTGGGGCTCCGCGTCCGGCCTGGAGAAGGATGGTTGAGCCGATGGATGAGCGGCTGACCGTTGTCGTCGGATATCCGGGTTCGGAGCTGCTCGACATCTCGTGCGCGACCACACCGCTCTACATGGCCAACCTCCTGGGCGCCGACCCCCGCTACCGGATCGTCCTGGCCTCTCCCGGCGGCGCCGACCTCACCTGCGACTCCGGCCTCACGCTGCGCTGCCAGGACTCCATCGAGCGCCTCACCGGGCCGCTCGACACCCTGATCGTCTCGGGCGGCTACGGGCATGAGGAGGCCGCCGAGGACCGGCGGCTGGTCGGGCACATCCGCCGCCTGGCCGAGGTGAGCAGGCGGGTCGCCTCGCTGTGCACGGGGGCGAGCGTGCTGGCCGCCGCGGGCCTGCTGAAGGGGCGGCGGGCGACGACGCACTGGAACTTCGCCGGGGTGCTGGCCGCCCGGCACCCCGACATCACCGTGGACCCGGCGCCGATCTTCATCCGCGAGGGCAAGGTGTCCACCGCGGCCGGGGTCACCAGCGCGCTCGACCTGACGCTGGCGTTCATCGAGGAGGACCACGGCACGGCGCTGGCCAGGAAGGTGGCCAGGGGCCTGGTGACCTATCTGCAGCGGCCGGGGGACCAGGCGCAGGTGAGCATGTTCGTGGACGCGCCGCCGCCCGATCATCCCCTGATCCGGCGGGTCGTCGACCACGTCATGCTCCACCTCGACGGCGACCTGGGCGCGGCGGCGCTGGCCACCCGGCTGAACGTGAGCGAGCGGCACCTGACCCGGCTCTGCCTGGAGCATCTCGGGCTGACGCCCGGCCGCTACGTCAGGCAGACCCGCGTCCGGGCCGCCGCCCAGCTCCTGACCTCCTCGTCGCTGCCCACGTCGGAGATCGCCGCGCGGTGCGGGTTCGGATCGGCGGAGAGCCTGCGGCAGGCGTTCGTCGCCCACTACGGGGTCTCGCCGACCCGATACCGCAGGACCGGCGCGAACTAGGCGCCCTCGATCTTGCCGGGGGTGAAACCTCCGGTTACGCTCGCGCCACAGCAGCCCACATGGGGTCCACGATGTGGACCGGAATACGTGAGGTGCCCATGCGCGTCAGACGTTCGCTCCAGTCACTCGCCGGTGCGGCGGTCATCCTGCTGGCCATCACCCCACCAAGTTCGGAAGCCACACTCGATCGCGACGGGGGCGCCCAGAACCTCGGCGAGCCCGACTACGGCGTCTGCCGGGGCACCGATCCGCGCTGTTACCACGACTGGGGCAACTTCGACCCGGCCAAGGGTTACAAGCTGCTCGTCTACAGCCGCACGGCCGGCTCCCGCCACGCCCACCTCGGCACGCCTCTCGGGCCGGGGCTCAACCCGCCGCTCAACGACGACAACGTCGCGGTCAAGGCCGTGGTGGAGCTGGGCCGGGCCAACGGGTTCGCCGTGGACTACACCGAGGACGTCGGGCAGCTCTCGGCGGCGGGGCGGCTGCTGCCGTACAACGCGGTGATGTTCCTCAGCACCACGCGCGACACGCTCGACGACGCCGCGCAGACGGCGCTGCGCCAGTACGTCCGCGCCGGCGGCGGCTTCGTCGGCGTGCACAACGCCTTCGGCACCGAGTACAACTGGCCCTGGTACGAGGGCCTGCTCGGCAACGCCAACTTCTACGACCACGGCCCCAACCAGCCCGGCACCGTCGAGACGGTCGGCCGCCGCGACGCCTCCACCCAGGGGCTGCCGCAGCGCTGGGCCTTCACCGACGAGTGGTACAACCTCGTCCCCGCCCCCACCCGCGTCCGGGTGCTCGCCGAGGTGGACGAGAGCACGCTGCCGCAGGGGGTGCGGGGCGGGCTGGGCCATCCCGGTCACGGGGATCGGCATCCGGTGAGCTGGTGCCACTACTACGACGGCGGCAAGGCATGGCTCACGACCCTCGGGCACGACGTCAAGACATGGACCGCGGAGCCTCTGGAGGGCGACCAGCACTTCACGCGGCACCTGCTGGGCGGGATCCGGTCGGTTTTGGGCATGGCGCCGTTCTGCCGGTGACGGCCGTCGCCGGCAGCCCGCCGCCGCGGCCGCGGGCCGCGGCGACGGGGTCGGGAACGGGGTCGGGAACGGGGTCGGTCAGCAGGCGGAGAGCATGCTGGACAGGGTCGACTTCTCGGCGCTGTCGGTGCTCAGGCCCCAGTACCACTTCACCTGGATCCAGGCGCGGGCGTACCGGCAGCGCTCGGCCGTGCGGGGCGGCTGCCACTCGGCCGGGTCCCGGTCCGACTTCGACTGGTTGACGTTGTCGGTCACGGCCCACAGTTGCGGGCCGCCGAGGTCGTTGGCGAACTGCTGGCGGCGCGACGTGGTCCAGGCCCAGGCGCCGGAGGCCCACGCCTCGGCCAGGGGCACCATGTGGTCGATGTCCACGTCGCTCGCGGCGGTCCACGTCGCGCCGTCGTACGGGCTGTACCAGGAGCCGGAGGTGGCGGCGCAGGAGGAGTTCGTCACCACGTTGGTGCCGTCGCGCTTGAGCACCTCTTCGCGGGTGTTGCAGGTGCCGCTGACGGTGCTCCAGTGCGGGAACAGGTCACGGTCGTAGCTGTCGCCGTGGGACTCGGCGGCCACCGGGAGCGCGGCGAGGCGGGAGGTGGCGGTCGAGGCGGAGGGGATGTTGGGCGGGATCGCCGCGGCGGGCTGGGCGGTGATCGTGAGGGTCAGGGCGGTCACGCAGGCGAGGCCCACGGGTAAGGCGCGGTGCATGAGGGGTCGGCCCTTCTGCCGCCGTCCTCGGACGGGCGCAGATGCCGGTCAGGGGGCGAGGAGGGCGGGCACCTCGACGGTGACAGCGTCCGGTTGGTCCATATATGGCCAGGTTTGCCGAGCTGTCACGACGGTGTTGATGGATTCCTGACAAGGGTCGTCAGGGGGCCGCCGCAGGGTCGGTCAACGTTGGGACGTCGTCGGGGGGTCAGGCCACGGTGACGTCGAGGAAGATGGGCTTCTTCGCGGCGAGGAGCGGGCTGCCGTCCTGGTCGGTCATCTTCCAGAAGATCTTGCACCGGCCGGGGGCCTCGGAGGCGCGCACGCGTACGGTGATGTCGACGGTCTCGCCGGGCAGGACGGGGCCGATGCCGACCCGCTTCGGGGCCTTGCACGGGGTGTCGTTCATGCGGGTGAGGTAGCGCCCCTGCCACGGGACGTTGCCGGTGTTGCGCAGACGCCAGATCTTGTCGAACTCCGCGCCCTTCTTCACCACGCTGCCGTCGGGAAAGGTCACGTCGCCCTCGAAGACGGAGTCGTCGTGGGGCGTGGTGGCCGGAGCGGCGCTGGGCCGCTCATGGGGCCTGCCCTCGGCGTTCTCGTTGACGAGCGGCAGCACCCAGCCGATGAGGATCGCGGCCAGACCGGCCACGCCGGTGACCCCGGCCAGCACGGTGAGCCGCCTGGCCGGCGCGCCCGTGGGCGCGGTGGGGGACGGGGAATCGGGGGTGTAGGGCATGCGGGCCTCGTTCTCGCTGCTCGCGGCCTGCTCCCAGTGCGCCCGCCACTCACGCCTGACCTCGTCGGGGTCGCGGCCCAGCCGATCGACCGCCAGGACCCGGACGAACTCCCACGTGGTCTCCCAGCTCGGCAGCGCGCTGCCCCGGGCCGCGGCGGCCAGCGACGACTTCGAGGCCGCCGCCCCCATGCGGGCGGCCATGTCGGCGAAGGACGGGTCGCCCGCCTGCTCCTTGAGCTCCCAGAGGCGGTGCGCGAACAGCGCGATGGGGCCGGACTCGGGATCAGGGCGGATCGGCTTGCGCCCCCGCCGCGATCCCGCTCCCTCGTCCTCGGTTCCGGACGACTGCGCCATCCCACCCCTGCTCCGGTCGGCCGCTTCGCGCGGCTCATGCCGCGCATCGAGACCCCAAGGAGGTTACCAAAGGCCCGGCGCGGACGCCCGGCCGAGCGGACGGCCCCTGTGCCTCCGCTCGGCCGGGCCCTGAGGTGGCGGGTGCCCGGAAGGGTCAGCCGCAGTGGGAGACTTCCTTGATGGACTGGACGGTGGGGCGCGTGCCTTTGAACTTCTTCTTGTCGAAGTCGCCGCCGCGCACCCAGATGCAGGCGTCCCTGGCCTGGGCGACGCGGATCTTGATGCCCCGCGAGTGCTTGCACCGGTTGTGGAAGTAGACGGTGACGCTGGTCGTGCCGTCGTCGCCGTAGGAGTAGCTGAAGCACCGGGTCTTGCCCCGGACGACGTCGAGCGCGCCGAGCCGCTGCGTCTGTACGGACTGCGCCGGAGCCACGGTGGTGGTGGCCGTGGTGGTGGCGGTGGCCGTCGCCGCATAGGTGAACATCGTGGCCGCCGCAGAAGCCACCGCGAGCGTCGCCTTCGTACGATTCCTCATGAGGGACCTGCCCCTGTTCCGGTTGGGCTTTCCGTGCTTTCTGAAAACACTTTTGCCCGAGCTCATAGGCGGCTTCCAGGGGTTAATGTCCGGACATTTTCCACTGTCCATTGGACAATTCGCGCCCCAGGTGGGGCCCGGTTCGGGGAAATTCGGTGAATGGTCTTGTGGGCGCGTGGAATTGCGCGCGAGGCCGGGCGGGGGTTTGATCGGAGTACATCCCCGACCCTGGAGGCGGACAGTGGCTTTCCAGCTCATCGCGCTCTATGCCCACCCCGAGAGCGCCACGGCCTTCGACAAGCACTACGACGAGACGCACGCGGTGCTCGTCGCCCGCCTTCCGGGGCTGCGCGCGTTCACGGCGATGCGTCCGGCTCCGGCGGGCGGCGAGCGGGCCGCCTACCACCTGGCCGCGGTGCTGACCTTCGACGACGAGAAGGCGTTCGCGGCGGCGATGGCCACCGAGGAGGGCAAGGCGGCGGTCGCCGACCTGGCGAACTTCGCCGGGGCCGGCGTCACGATGCTCACCGGGCCCGCCGACACGGTCCGCTGACGGACTCTCGGGCGGGTCGCTTGACCGCGTCAACGGCGATCCGCCCAGTCGGTCGCCTCAATTCCTGACACATGCCGTGTGAACCAGTTGACCCAGGTACCCGTGCGTGGTTCCCGGGCGGCATCGAGGGCGTCGCCGGCTACGTGCACGGCAAAGGGGCTCAGGCTCGGCACCTACGGCGACGCGGGCACCAAGACCTGCGCCGGGCTTCCTGAACACCGGCGCCGAGGCGCACACCGACAACGTCCGGGCGGACGTCGGGCGGCTACGCGGCCCGGCGCGTGCCCGTGATGGGGATCGTCATCATCGGCGCCTTGGCCTGGCCGCTCATCGTGTCGCCGTCGATCGAGGCGGTGAACGCGACCCTGACCCTGAAAGGCGAGGTGAGGACGGCGCTGAAGCTGAGGCCGGTGCCGTCCAGCCGCCCGTCCTCGATCGCGGCGCCGTCGAACGTGCCCGTCACGGCCTCCGTGCCGGCGGCGAGGACCAGCTCGGACTCCTGCCGGCCGCGCGGGGTCCGGAAGCTCACCGTCCAGACCCCGTCGAGCCGGTAGCGGGCGGCGGCCTCGCGGTAGTGCCGGTGCTCGGCCTCGTGGTCGGGCACGCGGGCGGTGGCGAAGTCGCCGGGGGCGAAGAAGCGGGCCAGGGCGTCGTTCGCGCCGGCGGCGAGCGGGCCCGAGCGGGGGAGCATGGTGGCCTCGTACCGGATGACCGCCTGGTCGAGGGTGGGCTCCTCGGCGATGGCGCGGGCCAGCTCGGCGGCGTCGAGCAGGGCGAGGTTGACCCCGAAACCGCCGAAGGGCGCCATCAGGTGGGCGGCGTCGCCGAGCAGCGTCACACCGGGCACGTGCGCCCAGGTGAGCGGGGCGGGCAGGGCCCAGATCGGGCGATGGACGAAACCGCTGTCATCGGCCTCGGTCAGGAACGGCAGCAGCCGCTCGGACCAACCGCCGAACTCCCGCAACAGGAACCGCCGCACGGCGCCGGAGTCCCGCAGGTCGACGTCGGCCTCGGTGTGCCAGTCGAGGCCGGTCCGCATGGCCAGGTACGCGCGTACCAGCCCGTCGCTGTTGCGCTGCGCGATGATGGCCCGCCCGTCGTCGTCGCGCGCGAACATGTGCCCCTCGCCGACGATGGCCGCGATCCGCGGGTGCCGGTGGTCGGCGTCGTCGTACCGCACGTCGAGGAACGAGATCCCCGTGTACGCCGGCACCGCGTCGCTCAGCAGCGGCCGCACCCGCGACCAGGCGCCGTCGGCCCCGATCACCAGGTCGGCCTCGGCGTGCCCGCCGTCCGCGAACTCGAGGCGGTGCCGCCCGCCGCCGAGCGGGACGGCGGTGGTCAGCCGGTGCCCCCAGCGCACGGTGCCGGGCTCGACGTGCGCGGCGAGCAGGGCCCGGAGCCGGCCCCGGTCGATCTCCGGGGCGGCGGCGTCGCCGGCGTCGGGCACGAACGTGTGCAGCACGTTCCCGTGGTGGTCGAGCCGGCGCTTGGCCTGGTCCTCGAGCCGGGCCAGTCGCAGGAAGTCGGCCATCAGCCCGGCGTCCTCCAGGGCGATCTGGCCGGAGTCGGCGTGCAGGTCCAGGGTGCCACCGGGGTCGCGGGCCGTGACGGAGGCGTCGGAGTCGTACACGGTGACGGCGATGCCGTGGCGTTGCAGGACGCGGGCGCACAGGAGGCCGCCGGGGCCGGCGCCGATGATGGCGATGCGTGAGGGCAAGGTCTCTCCCAGTTACTTAACGGGCGTTCGTTCAGTAGAACTGACGGTAGCTGAACGAGCGTTCGGCTGCAACTAGACTGAGCCGAATGACGACCAGTACGGGTGGGGAGCGGCGGACGGGCAGCGAGACGCGGGCGGAGATCCTGCGCGTCGCCCTGCGGCTGTTCACCGAGAAGGGGTTCGAGGCGACCTCGACGCGCGACATCTCCAGCGCGCTCGGGATGACGAAGTCCTCGCTCTACTACCACTTCAAGAACAAGGAGGAGATCGTGGCGAGCCTCATGGAGGAGCGCCGCCACGAGCTCGACGACTTCGTCGGCTGGCTCGCCGCCCAGCCTGCCGCCCCCGACCTGCTGGAACGCGCGGCGCTGCGGTGGGTGGAGGGCGCCACCCCCGAGCGGCTGCAGGCGATGCGGCTGGCCCACGCGAACCAGCCGATGATGCGCCGGCTGGTGGAGAGCGGCAGTGACGTCCGGTCGTCGTTCGACCGGGTGATCGATCTGGTCGTCACGGAGGGGGCGGGGCAGGAGGAACGGTTGCTGGCGCGGATGGTGTTCGACACGATCGGCGCCGCGCTGCTGGCGGCGCTCGGCACGGACGCCGAGGACCACGCGGTCATCGCGGCGGCGCGGCACGCGAGCGCCGCCCTGGCCCGCGCGACGGCGGAACGCAGGGCGGCGCCCGCCTGACCGGCGCTCATCCGGCGGGGAGCGGGGTGAGCGGCCCGATCAATACGCGTTCACCCCAGCCAGCCCGGCGCCACCAGGACCGCCCACGCCGCCAGGGGTCCCACCACGACGATCACGCCGCCGTACGCCAGCAGCTTGCGGTAGAAGTCGTCGCGCTCCATGCCCCTGACGTTGGCCACGAGCAGCGCCCCCGTCGTCGAGAAGGGGCTGACGTCCACGATCGCGGACGAGACCGACAGCGCCGCGATCATCGCGATCGGGCCGAGCGTGCCCTGTGACAGCAGCGGGACGGCCAGCGGCACCAGCGCGCCCAGGATGCCGACGGTCGAGGCGAAGGCCGACACGACGCCGCCCACATAGCAGATGAGCAGCGCCACCAGCAGCGGGATGCCGATCGCGGCGACCGCCGCGCCGACGTAGTCCACGGTGCCGATCTCCTGGAGCACGCCCACGTACGTGACGACACCGCAGATCAGCAGCACGGTCGGCCAGGCCACCTTCTCCACCGCGCCCTTGTTCGCCTTGGGGGAGGTGAGGGAGAGGACGACGGCGACGGTGACGGCGGTGAGGCCGACGTCGAGCTTGAACACCAGCACCGCCAGGCAGAGCGCGACGATGCCGGTGAGGGTCAGGGCCTGGTGCGGGGTGAGGCGCAGGGTGGTGTCGCGGGCGACCACGGTGGCGACCCCGCCACCGTTGCCGTCGCCGCCGCCATCACGTGTGCCGCCCGCCGATCCGGTGGCCGTCACGACCGTGTTCTCGCGGTCGGGGGCCGGTGGCGTGGTGGTGTCGCCGATGGCGCCGCGGCGGATGAGGTCGCGGCCACCGAAGACGAAGAAGACGGCGGCGGCCGCGGCGGCGTTGAAGGCGAAGCTCGACAGGAAGAGCACCAGGTTGTTGCCGGGCAGGTTCGCGTCCTTGGTGACGCCGTTGACGATGCCGCCGAGGACGCTGATCGGCGAGAACGCGCCCGCCTGCGTCCCGTGCGCCACCATGAGCCCGATCAGCATCGGATGGATCCGGTAGTCGGCCGCGAAGCCGAACGCGATGGGCGCCAGGATCGCCGCCACCGCCGGGGCCGGGGCGCCCACCGCCGTCAGCAGCGCCGAGATGACGAACACCACGGGCGGGATGGCCGCCAGCCGGCCGCGTACGAGATGGACGGCGGCTCGTACGAGCCAGTCCACCGTGCCGTTGTTGGTCGCGATCGCGAACAGGAGCGTCACCCCGACGAGGATCACGAACAGGCTGCCGGGAAAGGCGCCGAGGATGTCGTCGGTGCTCATGCCGGCGGCCAGCGTGCCGACCAGGAACGCGCCGACCAGGGCCAGCGCACCGAGGTTCACGGGAAACATCGTGGCCACGATGAACATGACAATGAGGGCGAGAATGGACAGGAGCTCTGCGGACACTGCGTACTCCGATCTCCCCCGAACGTTTATGGCAGGCCGGCCGCCTCGTGGATGAGCTCGACCGGATGGCGGGCAGCACGTCCCGCCCCGTGGGCGATCTGCTGGCGGCACGAGACCCCCGTCGCCGCGAGCAGGGTGTCGGGTGAGGATGCGGCGATCGCCGGGAAGAGCCGGAGGCCGCCGATCTTCATGGACAGGTCGTAGTGCTCGGCCTCGAAACCGAAGGATCCGGCCATGCCGCAGCAGCCGGCGTCGAGCTCCGTCACCTCCGCTCCGGGAATCCTGGACAGCAGCGCGCGGGTGGCCGCGGTGCCGGTGACGGCCTTCTCGTGGCAGTGGCCGTGCAGCAGGATCTCGCGCCCGCTCAGCGCGTCGCCCAGCACCAGCGAGCCGTCGTCGATCGCCTCGGTGAGCAGCTCGGGGACGAGCCGGGCGCGGGCCGCCACCGCCGCCACACGGGGGTCGCCAGGGAGCAGGGCCGCATACTCGTCCTTCAACGTGAGCAGGCAGGACGGCTCCAGGCCGACGATCGGGGCGTCGGAGTCGGCCAGGCGGGCGACCATCTCCCGCGCCATCGCCTGCGCGCGGTCGAGCAGGCCCTTGGAGATGCTGGAGCGTCCGCAGCAGCCCTCGGCCGCCAGGCGTACCCGGTAGCCCGCGTGCTCCAGCAGCTCGACGGCGGCCCGCCCGATGGCGGGCTCGCTGAAGGTGGTGAAGGAGTCCGCCAGCAGGATGACCTCCTTGCGGGCGGTGCCGGGGGCGGCGGGGCGGCGGGCGTGCCAGCGCAGCAGGTTGTCGCGGTGGAAGCGGGGGAGCGGGCGGCGGCGGCTCAGGCCGAGCGGGCCGCGTACGGCGCCGGCCAGCCAGTTCGACAGCGGCGCGGTGGCCGAGCCGAGCCGGTTGAGCGTCCTGATCGCGCCGAACACCCGTGAGCGCAGCGGCACGCCGTGCGTCTCCTGGTACTGGTGGAGGAACTCGCTCTTCATCGCCGCCATGTCCACCCCGAGCGGGCACTCCGACTGGCACGCCTTGCACTCCAGGCAGAGATCCAGGATGCCGTGCAGCCGCTCGTCGCCCAGCGCCTGGCGGGGGTCGGGCGAGGACAGGGCCTTGACCAGGGCGTTGGCCCGGCCGCGGGTGGAGTGCTCCTCCTCACGGGTCGCCATGTACGACGGGCACATGACGCCCGAGTCGTCCTTGCGGCAGACACCGACGTTCATGCACCGGTCGGCCGCCGCGTGCATCCCGCCACCCGCGAAGCTCAGCGTGGTGGCCAGCGGGCGCGGCTCGGGCTGCGCCGGGTCGCGCAGGTGGTCGGTCATCGGCGGCGCGTCCACGACCTTGCCGGGGTTGAGCAGCCCGCGCGGGTCGAAGACGTGCTTGACCTGCCGCATCGCCTCGTAGACCGGGTCGCCGAACAGCCGCCGGTTGAACTCCGAGCGCGCCAGCCCGTCGCCGTGCTCGCTGGAGTTCACGCCGCCGTGCCGGGCGGCCAGCTCGGCGATCTCCTCGGCGACCGCGCGCATCACGCCGATCTCGCCGGGCGCGCGCAGGTCCACGAACGGGCGGATGTGCAGGCAGCCGACCGAGCAGTGGCCGTAGAAGCCGGCCGACAGCCCGTGGCGGTCGAGGATCTCGGCGAACTCCTCGACGTACGGCAGCAGCCGCTCCGGCGGCACCGCCGTGTCCTCCACGAACGCCAGTGGCCGGCGGCTGCCCACGCTGGAGGCCATCAGCAGGCCGAGCCCCGCCTTGCGGACCTTGAGCACGGCCGCCTGCTGCTGCGCGGTGACGGCCCTGAGCGTGTGGTAGCCGTGGCCGTTCGCCTTCCAGGTGGCGGCCAGTTTGTCCACGCGGTCGGCCACCTCGGGCGGGCCGTCGCCGAAGAACTCCACGAACAGCAGCGCCTGCGGGTCGCCCGCCAGGATGTCGCCGAGCCCGGCGTAGTCCACGCGCTGCCTGGACAGGTCGAGGATGGCCTTGTCGAGGAGCTCGACCGAGGCGGCGCCGAAGGCGAGCGCGTCGGCGGTGGCGGCGATGGCGGCCGGGGTGGAGGTGAAGTGGCCGACCGCGATGGCCTTGGCGCGCGGCCGGTCCACCAGCCCGACCGTGGCCTCGGTGACCACGGCCAGCGTGCCCTCGGACCCGACGATCAGCTTGGTGAGATCGAGCCCCTCGCCGGCCGGAAGACCGCGGGTGGGATCCGGCAGTCCGCGGGCCGCCGCGTCCAGGCGGTAGCCGCCCGAGTGGCGCCAGAAACGTGGGAAGCCCGACAGGTCGAGGTCGCGCAGGATGCCGGCGACCTGGGAGTTGAGGTGGGGGTGGGAGGTCAGGTCGGAGGTGGTGGCGTCGGCCAGGACGACCCGCAGGGATTGGACGTGGTCGATCGTGGAGCCGTACAGGATGGAGTGGCTGCCGGCCGAGTTGTTGCCGATCATCCCGCCGATGGTGGCCCTGTTGCTGGTCGAGGTGTCGGGGCCGAACATCAGGCCGTGCCGGCCGGCGGCCCGGTTGAGCTGGTCCTGGACCACGCCCGGCTGCACCCTGGCGGTCCTGCCGTCGATCTCCAGGATCCGGTTCATGTGCCGGGAGAAGTCCACGATCACGGCCGCGCCCACCGTCTGCCCGGCCAGGCTGGTGCCCGCGCCGCGCGGCAGCACCGGCACGCCGAGCTCACCGCAGGCCGCCACCAGGGCCTGCACGTCGTCGGCGTGCTCGGGGAAGGCGACGGCGAGGGGTTCGATGGCGTACATGCTGGCGTCGGAGGAGTAGAGGTGCCGGGTGTAGGGGTCGTCCCTGACGTCGCCGGCGAGCAGCGGTGCCAGCGTCCGCGCCAGACTCATTCCGCCCCCGCCAGGCCGGAGCCCTCCAGGTACGTCAGCGCCGCCCGCGCCCCGCCCTCCTTGATCGGCACACCGGCCGCGCCGAGCCCCATCTCGACCCCGCTCAGCGTGCCCGCGAGCATGAGGTCGTTGAAGTGGCCGAGATGCCCGATGCGGAACACCCGCCCGGCGAGCCGTCCGAGCCCGGTGCCGAGCGACATGTCGTAGCGCTCGAGGATGAGCCGCCTGACCGCGTCGGCGTCGTGGCCGCCGGGCATCAGCACCGCCGTGAGAGCGCTGGAGTGTTCGCGCTCGTCGGCGCAGAGCACCTCCAGCCCCCAGCCGCGCACGGCCCGCCGGGTCGCCTCGGCGTGCCGGTCGTGCCGGGCGAAGACCGCGTCCAGGCCCTCCTCCTCCAGCATGATGAGGGCCTCGCGCAGGCCGTACAGCAGGTTGGTGGGCGGCGTGTACGGGAAGAAGCCCTGCCGGTTGGCCGCGATGATCGGCTCCCAGTCCCAGTACGATCTCGGCAGCCGCCCCCGGTGCGCCAGCGCCTTCTCACTGACCGCGTTGAACCCGATGCCGGGCGGCAGCATGAGCCCCTTCTGCGAGCACCCGACGGTCACGTCCACGCCCCACTCGTCGTGGCGGTAGTCCATCGAGCCCAGCGACGAGATCGTGTCCACCAGCAGCAGCGCCGGGTGCCCGGCCCGGTCGATGGCCGCGCGGATCTCCGGGATCCGGCTGCGCACGCCGGTCGAGGTCTCGTTGTGCACCACCATCACGGCGGCCACGTCGGGCGTCAGACGCTCGGCCACCGCGCCGGGGTCGGCGCCGTGCCGCCAGTCGCCTGGCACCAGGTCCACGACCAGCCCGAGCCGGGCGGCCATCTCGCACCACAGCGAGGAGAAGTGCCCGGTCTCGAACGCCAGCACCTTGTCACCCGGCGACAGCGTGTTGACCAGCGCCGCCTCCCAGGCCCCCGTGCCCGACGAGGGGTAGACGACCACCGGGCCGCCGGTCCTGAAGACCGTCTTCAGCCGGTCGAGCAGCTCGGTCGCGAGCCGGGCGAAGGCCGGGCCCCGGTGGTCGATCGTGGGCTGGGCGATGGCGCGCAGCACGCGGTCGGGAACGTTGGTCGGCCCGGGGATCTGCAGGAAGTGCCGGCCCACTGTCTTTCCACCTCCGTGCCATCACACGGCACGGCGTGCCGCTGTGCGGTTCATTAACATTAAAATCAGCCGCCAGAGGAGTCAATGCATGCAGAACGTGATCAACGCCCTCCGGGTGCTCGAAGAGGTGGCCGTCCGCCAGCCCGTCGGCGTGGGCGAGGTGGCGCGCGGCCTCGGCCTGCCCAAGAGCACGGTGCAGCGCTCGCTGAAGACCCTGCACGAGGCCGGGTGGATCAGGCCCGCGGGCGGCGAGATCACGCGCTGGCAGGTCACCAGCAAGGCACTACAGGTCGCCCGCCGCACCGAGCTGGGCCTGCGTGACGCGGCCATGCCCGTCATGGAGGAGCTGCGTCAGCGTACGGGCGAGACGATCCACCTGATGGTGCCCGAGGGCGACGCCGTGGTGCTGATCGAGCGGCTGGAGACCGACAAGCCGCTGCGCATCGTGCTGCCGCTGGGCATCAGGTTGCCGCTGCACGCCTCGGCCAACGGCAAGGCCGTGCTCGCGTACCTGCTCGCCGAGACGGGCCGCCCGCTCGGCGACCTGCCCGGCTACACCGACACCACGATCACCGACGCGGCGGCGCTGCGGGCCGAGCTGGA
This sequence comes from Nonomuraea sp. NPDC050643, assembly GCF_040654715.1. Classification (NCBI taxonomy): domain Bacteria; kingdom Bacillati; phylum Actinomycetota; class Actinomycetes; order Streptosporangiales; family Streptosporangiaceae; genus Nonomuraea; species Nonomuraea sp. NPDC050643. The sequence goes on from NZ_JBFAIM010000074.1 coordinate 62,190, forward strand.
GGCCGTCCACGCGCGCGGTTACGCCGACAACCGGGGCGAGTGGCGCTCCGACATCGCCGCCGTGGCCGCCGCGGTCCTGGGCCCCGACGGCCCGCTCGCCAGCCTCAGCATCTCGACCCCCGCCAGCCGCATGCCCGAGGACCTGCGCGCCGAATACGGCAAGCTGGTCACCCGCGCGGCCCGAACCCTCGCCGACTCCCTCCCCTGAACGCAAACCCCCTCGGCGACCCGCGCAACCGGCCGGCCACCTCGAGACACACCCGTCCTCACCTCCCAAGCACGGCGACGGCGGAGGGCGCGGGCGGCTAGGCACTCCGCCTCCCTGAAGGGACCTGTGCCGGAGTGCGGTGGTGGTGGGTGGCGAGGTGCTTCGCTTCCCTCTCGCCAGAAGGACCTGTGCCGGAGTGCGGTGGAGGGTTATGAGGGGGGCGGTGTGCTTGCCGGGGCGGGGGAGAGGGAGGTGTAGTGGCCGGCTCGCAGCATGACCGGCACCCGTACCCGCATGGTCTTGCCCTCGCTGAACGCGAACGTCATCGGCACCGACTCGCCCCGCACCCCGCTCACCGTGCCGATGGGCCGGTTGCCCGTGCCCACCGGCTGGTCGGGCGGCAGGGTGACGGGCCCGGCGAGCTGCACGGCCCCGCCCCCGTCGACGGTCACCCGTTCGAGCCGGACGGGACGGCCGCTCTCGTTGACCAGCACCCCGTACAGGGCCATGGAGGGAGCGGGCGAGGCCGGGTCGGCGGCGCCCAGGAGGAAGGCGTTGCGCAGGTGCAGGGTCCCCGCCACATCCGCGTTGGCCCCGTCGTTCTGCGGGGCCTGGTGCGCGTAGTCGATGTCGGTCTTCGTGCAGCCGCTGACGGCCAGGACCACGACGACCGTCGCGGCGACGATGGGACGCATCGCGATGCCCTCCTTGTCGACACTCAGCGTTATCGTCCCGCTACCCTGCGGATGCTCCGGCGAACCTCGTGCCGAAAATCGGCCTCGTGACCATCGATGATGCATCATGTACCGTCACCGGTAACGCGCGACTACCGGAGGAGCGGTAGATGGTTGACCAGCAGGGATTCGACACGACAGGTCAGCAGAAGCGACGACAGCTGGTCCGAGCGGTGATCGCCTCCGCCGTGGGGACCTCGATCGAGTGGTACGACTTCTTCCTCTACGGCTTCGCCGCCAGCACCATTTTCGCGGAGCTGTTCTTCCCGACCAGCGACCCGACGACCGGCCTCCTGCTCGCCCTCGGAACCTACTTCGGCGGCTTCGCCGCCCGCCCGATCGGCGCCGCGATCTTCGGACACTACGGCGACCGCATCGGCCGCAAGGCCACCCTCATCATCACCCTGCTGACCATGGGCATCGCCACCGCCCTCGTCGGCCTGGTGCCCACCTACGAGCAGATCGGCATCTGGGGCGGCATCCTGCTGACCCTCCTGCGCCTGCTCCAGGGCATCAGCGTCGGCGGCGAATGGGGCGGCTCCGTGCTGCTGGCCACCGAATGGGGCAAGACGAGCGGCGGCAAGCGCGGCTTCCTCGGAAGCTGGCCGCAGTTCGGCGTCCCCGTCGGGCTCGTGCTCGGCTACCTCGCCCTGCAGGTGTTCCAGCCGCTCGACCCCTACTGGGGCTGGCGCATCCCGTTCCTGCTCAGCATCGTGATGGCCGGGGTCGGCCTCTACATCAGGCTCGGCATCCTGGAGACGCCCGTCTTCGCCAAGGTCGTCAGGGAGAACAGGGTCGAGCGTGTCCCCGTACGCCAGGTCATCGCCAAGAACTGGCGGGAGATCGTGCTCAGCGCGCTGCTGCGCACCGGGCAGCAGGCGCCGTTCTACATCTTCACCGTCTTCATCCTGAGCTACGCCACCAAGACCCTGGGCTTCGCGGCCAGTGACGTCTACACGTACGTCATCGTGGCCGGCATCGTGTCGCTGTTCACGGTGCCGTTCTGGGGCTACATGTCCGACATCGTGGGCCGAAGACGGCTGTACATGGTGGGCGCCGCCCTCATGGTGGTCTGGTCGTTCATCTACTGGCCGCTCCTGGACACCCGCGCGCCCGCGCTGGTCTTCCTGGCCATCGTGCTGTCCGCCCCCATCCACGACATCCAGTACGGCCCGCAGGCCACGTTCATCGCCGAGAGCTTCACCGGGCGGCTGCGCTACAGCGGCGCCTCGCTCGGCTACCAGCTCGCCTCCCTGACGGCCGGCGGACCCGCCCCGCTGATCGCCGTCTGGCTGTTCGCCACCTACCAGAGCTCGTTCGCCATCGCCGTCTACATGGCGATCTGCTCAGTGATCAGCGTCGTGGCCGCGTACCTGCTGAAGGACAGGTCGCACCAGGACTACGCCATCGAGTACGACGAGGTGCGGCCGGGCAGCGCCTAGGCGAGCTGCTCGATCGTGGCCATCGTCGCGTGGAGATGCCGGATCACGATCTCCACCGCGTCCTCCGCGCGGCGTTCCCTGAACGCCGCCACGAGGTCGCGGTGGTCGCGGTCGGCCTGCTCCCTGCGTGCGCGCTCCTGCCCGCGCAGGGAGAGGCCGACATAGACGGCGGCGCCGTCGCGCAGGCCCGTGAGGATCGCGCACAGCCGGGGTGAGCGGGCCGCGTCGCTGAAGACGGCGTGGAAGCGCCGGTTGAGCTCCACCCACTGGCCGGGCTCGCGCTCCTCCTCCATGAGCCGCTGCAGCCGGGCCGCCTGGTCGAGCTCCTCGTCGGTGATACGTTCCACGGCCTTGCGGATCGAGACGGGTTCGAGCATGCGGCGCAGCTCGTAGATCTCCCTGACCTCGGACATGTCGAGCTCACGGATGATCGCGCCCTTGTGCGCGTCGATCCTGACCAGGCCCGCGCCCGCCAGGTCGCGCAGCGCCTCGCGGACGGGGGTGATGCTCACCTTGAGCTGGGCGGCGATGTCGGCCTGCACGAGACGGTAGCCGAGGGGCAGGTCGCCGCCGAGGATCGCCCGCCGGAGCGTTTCGTAGACGAAGGCGTGCGCTGTGCGGGCGGGCGGGCCGGGCTTGAGCACGACGGTCGTCACGCAAGCCACTATATGAGGCGCGATGCCCTGGCGCCCGGCGCGGGTCCGCCGTGGTCACGGGCTTTCTGGCACCACCGGGTTGGTCAGCTCGCCGAGCCCCTCGATCGCGATGGTCATCGTGTCGCCGCTCTGGACGGGACGCACGCCCGGCGGGGTGCCGGTCATGATGATGTCGCCGGGTTCCAGCGTGGTGAACGCCGACACGTACGCGATCAGCGTCGGGATGTCGAAGATGAAGTCCCGCGTACGCCCGTCCTGGCGCACCTCGCCGCCCACCGTGCAGGTGACGCGGACGTCCGACGGGTCGAAGTCGGTGTCCACCCACGGCCCCAGCGGGCAGAAGGTGTCGAAGCCCTTCCCGCGCGTCCACTGCGGGTCGCTCTTCTGGATGTCGCGGGCCGTGACGTCGTTGCCGATCGTGTAGCCGAACACCAGCGACATCGCGTCCTCGGCGGCCACCCGCCGCCCCCGTTCGCCGATCACGACGACCAGCTCGGCTTCGGGGTCGAGCCGCCCGGACAGCGACGGGTAGACGACCTCGTCGCCCGGGCCGGCGATCGAGGACGGCGGCTTCAGGAAGATCAGGGGCTCCTTAGGCACCGGATTGCCGAACTCGGCGGCGTGGTCGGCGTAGTTCCGGCCCACGCAGAGGATCTTGCTCGGGGTGACGGGGGCGCGCAGCCGTACGTCACTGACGTCGCCCACGGGCGCGCCGGGACGCAGCCCTCCGCCGATGTAGGGGCTGCCCTCCGTGGAGAGCACCGTGCCTTCGGCGGTGAGCACCCCCCACCTGACCGTGCCCTCGGCGTCGTACCTGATGATGCGCATCTCGCTCCTCAGCAACCGTTGTACTTGTTCGTCCAGAGCCGGCCCTCGGCCCCGTCCGCCTTCTCCTCGAGAATTTTCAGCCTCAGCATGACGTCCAGCGTGCGCTGGACGACCACCGGGTCGAAACAGCCCTTGTCGGACAGCGCGGAGGACATCGCCTTGACCGTGCGCAGCACCGTCGCCTTGTCGCTGCTGCCCAGGTCGTCCATGATCTGGCCGGCCACCGCGTCCGGCTGCCCCTTCACCTTCGCGGTCGCCTGCGCGAGCACGCGGCTGAAGGCGGCCGCGGTCGCGGTGTTCTCCTCGGCCCACTGCCGGGACGTCGCCCAGGCGGTGTAGTCGAACTTGTCGAGCTCCGGCACCTCGCCCTTGGGCCCGTCGATGAGGACGACGCCGAAGCCCTTCTCCGCGGCCACGTACGGGGTCGGCGGCGACAGGTGGTAGGCGTCGATCTGGCCCTTCTCCAGGGCGGCCAGCAGCGCCGACCCGCCGCCCAGCGGCACGATCTCGACGTCGCGCTCCGGGTCGAGGCCGACCGAGCCCAGGTAGTAGCGCATGTAGGTGTCGGTGGGGGAGCCCGGCGAGGTGACGCCGATCTTGAGGCCCTTGAGCGCGCTCAGGCGCTCGCGCAGCGGGGAGGCCGCGGTGACCTTCTTGCGCTCGGCGACCTCCTTGCGCATGACGAGCGTGAGCGTGACCCGGTTGAGGATGTCGTGGGCCATGACCACCGAGTCGTCGCCCGCCTTGCTCAGCTCGGCGAGGTCCTCGAACCCGACGTCGGCGTACTGGGCTTGGCCGGAGGCGAGGGCGGCGATGCTGTCGTTGCCGCTCTCCACCTCGACGATCTCGACCGTCAGGCCCTCCTTGGCGAACAGGCCGTCGTCCTGGGCGACGTACAGGGCGGACAGGAACACGTTCGGCGCCGACGCGATCGTGATCTTCTTCGACTCACCCCCGCCCCCGCCCTGCCCGCCGCCGCAGCCCGCCAGCAGGAGCACCGTCGTCACGTAGGCCGCTGATCTGGCCCTCCTCATGGAGACCTCCTCGATCCTTCACAGGGCGTCGTCGCCGCGCAGGCGTACCTCGGGCCGCCAGCGCAGCACGCGGGACAGCGGTCGCAGGGACAAGGACAGGAGCAGCACGATCGCGGCCAGCACGATCGTGCCCGCGATGACCCCCGCGGTCTGATAGCGCCCGGCCGCCGCCCTGGTCAGGTAGCCGATGCCGCGGTTGGAGGCGATGAACTCGCCGACCACCGCGCCGATCATGGCCGCCGGCAGCGTGACGCGCAGGGCCGCCAGGATGTACGGCAGCGCGCCCGGCAGCAGCACCCACCGCATCGTCGCCCACCGGCTGCCGCCCATGACCCGGGTGACGTCGAGCAGCCCCCTCGGCACCTGCCGGATGCCCTCGACGGTGTTGATGAAGACCACGAAGAACACGAAGTACGCGGCCAGCACGATCTTCGGCGCCAGCCCGATGCCGAACCAGAGGATGAAGACGGGCCCCAGCGCCACCGCCGGAATCGAGTACGCGATCAGGAAGTACGGCTCCACGACGCGATAGGCCACCCGGCGCAGCGCCAGCGGCCAGGCCAGCAGCACGCCGAGCGCCGCCCCCGCGAGGAACCCCAGCCCGGCGGAGGTGAGCGTGAACCTGGCGTGGAACCAGAAGTCGGCCGACCCGAACCACTCGGCCAGCCGCGCCGCCACGGCGGTCGGGCTGCTGATGAAGAAGGGCCTGATGAGGGTGCCGGACACCAGTTCCCACGCGACGACGGCGCCCGCCGCCACCCCGATCCGGCCCGCCCATACGACCGCCCGCCGGACCCGCCGCCGTCGCGTGCTCCGCTGCCGCGTCCGCCGCAGGACGGCCCGGCCGACCTCGCCGCCGACCTCGCCGCCGGTCCCGTTGCCGGTCCCGTTGCTCGTCCCGTTGCTCGTCCCGTTGCCCGTTCCGTTGCTCGTGTCGTTGCTCGTGTCGCTCACTGGTGCACCATCCTTGTGTCGGTAGTCGAGAGACTGCTGATGCACCCGAGGTGCCGCCGGGTCACCGCCCTGCTCGCTCGACCACTTG
>NZ_JBFAIM010000075.1:0-68010 GCF_040654715.1 Nonomuraea sp. NPDC050643
CCACCTGCTCCAACCTCTTCCACGGAGTGATCAAACTACCCGCGGCTGATAGGTGTTTCGGACCGGAACTGGTTCATTGACTCTGACGCGGAAGGGTCATCGCCGGAGCCGGTGGCCGGATCAGCAAGAAGGCCGAGCAGACCCTGACCGACGGCGAAGTGATCGAGCAGGTTAAAGACTTCCTCCACGTCATCTCCAACGCCTTCACCGATCTGGCTGCCCTCACCGAGGATGACCCCGAGGCCGAGCGCAAGCCCGACGAGCTGACCACGGCCCAGAGGGTTCGTCGCACCTCGCTGCTGGGCTCGGTGGGCATGTTGCGTGTCCTGGGCGGCGTCTTCCGCGAGCTGCGTGCTGGCGACAACCCCGCCGAGTTCGACGACATCACCGCGTTCTTCAAGCGCCTTGATCCCCAATGACCGCTCCGGTCACCGAGACCAGCCTCTGGCGCACCAGCGGCGAGGGAGGCGACTTCGAGCCGAACGCCTCCGCACCGATCATGCGGACGCAGAACATCGTGAACCTGGTCAAGGTCATCACCAGCTGGTGCAAGAGGCCGCCCGCTGTCCTGTAACCGACCACGCAACCGACGAAGGGGCGCATCACCCGCCAGTATCCCCGGCTCTTCGCTCACTGGGCATGGACCGCTTGTTACTGGTGATCAGGATGATAAGAGCGGAGTGACGGGAGACTGTCACGCTCCGTTCTGTGGGAGCCCGGGCACTACACGGGTTACCAGCGAAAGGCGACGAGGGAGATCCCGGTTGTGATCATCGAGCGGGTCGAGGGGTAAGCCCGGTCTCGAAGTCGTTCCAGCCCGGGATGGCGCATTCCAGCCATCGCCCGCGACGGAGAGGCGTCGTTCGGCGGTGGCGGACGCCCTGGGACAAGACGCGGCCGGCGTCGCGGGAATCGGCGTCTCGGTCCGGTCACCAAGCTGGCACCCGCTTCACCACCCGGCCTCCGGCCCGTCACGGTCGGGGCCGCCGGTGTGCGGTGGAGCGAGCCGGCGCCTGGGACATCGCGCGTCGCCGACCACAGGAGCCGCCTCCACCATCCCGTAACGGCGAAGGGCTCCTGCAGGACCTGTCCGAGCAGGACCGGCAAGCCCTCGCCGACCTGATCAACCAGTTCGCGCACCAGGAAACCGACCCCGAGCGGCAACTAACGGCCTGGGAGGCGCCCGAAACCCTCGATCTCCTGGCCTGAGAGTGGCCATCCTCAACAGAAACGCCTTTGCATGTCGGCCAGGCGTGCTGTGATCATGCCGGTCATGAGTTGCGTCTTCTGCCGCATCGTCTCCGGCACCGAGCCCTCGCAGACCATCCACGAGGACGAGCACGCCATCGCCTTCCTCAACCTCGCTCAGGCCACCAAGGGCCACACGCTGGTCGTCCCGCGAGCGCACCACCGCGACATGGGGGAGATCCCAGTCGAGACTGCGGCACACGTCATGCGAGCCGCAGTCGAGGTGTCCCGGCGACTCGCCGTCGCGCTCGGGGCTCCTGGAGTGAACCTCTGGCACGCCAGCGGCGAGACGGCCTGGCAGAGCGTCCTCCACTTCCACCTCCACGTGGTCCCCCGCTTCGAGCCCACCGACCTCACCCCGCCGTGGATCGAAGTCGAGCATCCGCTCGAGTCCCTCAAAGGGCTGGCCGAGGAGATCAGGGCCTGGCGCTGACAAACGCTGCTACTACTCACCAGCGGCGCAACGTCCTCATCCGCACCGACTCCGGCGGCGGCAGCCACGCATTCCTGAACTGGCTCACCCGCCCAGGACGATGGCTTAAGTACTCCATCGGCTTGCCCATTACCGACGACATCGCACAGGCGATTCTCAAGCTCCCGGCCACCGCCTGGACCCCCGCCTACAACGCCGACCGCCGGCCACGCCCGGGAGCCTGGGTCGCCGAACTCACCGGCCTGCTGGAGCTGACCGGCTGGCCCGGTCAGTGCCCTCCCGCGCCGTGGCGGCTGCCGCAGGATCCAGCGCCTCGATCCGCCGCGCCAGCGTGCTGCGGGCCCAGACTCCCTTGAAGATCTTGATCGCCCACAAGACGTGCATCTCATGACATTGGTTCCTCGCTGTCAGGCTTGGCGGGCGTAGGAAGCAAGGCGATCGGCGAGCGCGATGACGAGGTCGCGCAGTTCATCGGGGCGCTCGATGACGAACGGACAGTCGAGTGCGACGAGTGCCGGAGGCAACCAGTCGAGGCGCTCCGCCCGTAGTTCGACGCGCAGCCAGCACTCGGTCGCCCGGTTCTCGCCTGTCGTGGGCCCGTGCTCCTCCAGGCTCGCGACGCTGGCGGGAAGGTGGGCGCGGATCTGCTCAACCGTCCCGTAGATCCGCAAGGTCACCTCATGCCGGTACTCAGCCGTGGCGAACCCTGACAAGACGCGCTGCGCCGGATCGGGACCCACGGGCGCCTCGAATGAGCCGGGCAGGGTCCTCGCGTCTGCGATGCGATCGAGCCGGAAGGTTCGGTCCTCGCCGATGTTGGGGTCTTCGCCCGTGACGTACCACCGGCGCGCATGGGCGACGATCCCGTACGCGTGCAGCGTGCGTTCGCTGCGCCGTCCATCGCGGTCGGTGTAGCGGATCGAGACCGGTCGGCGGTGGCGCACCGCAGCGGCCATGGTGAGCAGGACGCCAGCGTCCGGGGTAGCGAACTTACCGGGCTGATCCGTGAAGGCGAGGGCTTCCAGGAGCGTGTCCAGCCGGCGGGCGATGTGCTTGGGGAGCACCCGCCGGATCTTCGCCGATGCCGTTTCACTTGCCGTGCCCTGCGTCGTCGTCAACCCTGCTCGGCGGCAGGCGACCAGGCCGAGCAGCACGGCCAGCGCCTCGTCGTCGCTGAGCATGAGCGGCGGCAAGCGGTACCCGGGGGCGAGCCGGTACCCACCATAGCGGCCGCGCACCGATTCCACGGGCACGTCCAGGTCGATCAGCTGGTCCACATACCGCCGCACGGTGCGCCCTTCGACGCCGAGCCGGTCAGCGAGTTCGGCCACCGTCCGGGTTCCGCCCGACTGCAGCAGCTCCAGGAGTGTCAGCACGCGGCCGGTGGGTCGAGGCATGTTCGCAGCCTAACGCGAATACTGGACTGATTCTGTCCAGTATTTCTCCTAGCCTGCGACGTGGCACGCCTCCATCACAGTCAAGGAGATCCCCATGGACTTCGTCTCAATCCGCATCATCACCAGCGACGTGGCGCGCCTGGTCGCGTTCTACGAGCGAGCCACAGAGGTGCCGGCGATGTGGGCCACCGAGGACTTCGCCGAACTCAAGACCGCGGCCGCCACCCTCGCGATCGCCAGCACCCGCACCGTCCCGCTGTTCGCCCCGGGCTCTGCCCGCTCGGCGGACAACCACAGCGTGATCACCGAGTTCCTCGTCGACGACGTGGACCGCGTACACCAGAACCTGACCGGCTTCGTCACCGACTTCGTCAGCGAGCCCACCACGATGCCCTGGGGCAACCGGTCGCTGCTGTTCCGTGATCCCGACGGCAACCTCGTCAACTTCTTCACCCCCGTCACGCCGGCGGCCATCGAAAAGTTCGCACGCTGACGCCACGCACAGCCGCTGCCTGGCCAAGTGGTACGCCCGCTGTCGCGCACACGGCGAGAACGGCCTGCTTGACCGTTCCTCCCGCCACCAGCCCGGCCCACTCCCCCAAGGACTCTGCGCCAAAGATCACAGCCCGGCGGCTGTCCACCGCCACCCCCCCCAACGCCCGCATCTGCCGCCGACACCCTTGCGGAGCCGTCATGACCACCCCGCCCGCGCGCTGCCGGCCGCCACCCTCCCCGCCGGCCACCTGAGTGCCGCCCGCACCGAGCTCGGCGCGCAGCCAGCGGTTGAACGCCTCCTGGTAACCGCTGCCGTCTGCGTCGTCGGGTTCGTCGACACCGGCGTTCGGTCGCGGTTCAGGCCCGTCACCCGGCCTTCACAACGGACCCTGCGGCTCATACGCCGGGACCGTGTCGGTCAGGCCGTCCCACTCCGCCACCGTCAGGCCGGCCGCGGCCAGAGCCGGATCATGCGTGGCATCGACCAGTCTCCAGCGGCCCGCGATGAGCACGTCAGCTGCGGTGTGCACGTCTTCCCCGGAAAATCACCGTGTTGCGCAAGGTCATGTTGCGTCACGATCAGAGGCATGTTGTGGGACGGCGTCGCGGTGTTCGGCGGCCCGAAACATGTGACGATCGCCTCCCCAGGTGCCATCGAAGATCATATAGAAGAGACGGAGCGTCACGAGCCTCGAGCATGCCCGACCCAGGCCACTGCTCCGACCAGGAAGCCGAGAGAAACCCGCAGCTCACGACCGTGAACGGAGCATTGACACCCTTCACGCATGAGGCGACATCATATTCGGCACCCACTCCCCTGGACCCGACGGGACCTCCGCCCCCGATCGCGTTCGACGAGCCCGCGATCAGGTGAGCGAAAGGCATCCCGTGCTCGCGCACGGTCCGGCCGGGCGGCGCGCGAGCACTGCGCCCTTGCCGGCCAGGAGCTCCGGCAGTGACACGTCCCTGACGTTCCCCAACGACGTGTCCCCGCGATGGGCACAGACCCAGATCTCGCCGTCGGAATTCACGAACACGCCTTCCTGGCCCGTCACACACGACCGGATCATGGAGATTCGGCCGGAGATCAGGAAATGCCGCAATCTCTCGAAATACACCCGGCTTTTGAAAACGTCCGCCGACTCGTCGATGACGCGCAGCAGCTCGGTGCGTTCAGCATGGGTCAAGGTGCTCATGCTCAGCGGATGGCGAGACGGCACCGACACCGCGAGCAGCTCGATCTGCCATTTCCGATCCCGCGCCCGGCGTACGAGCTCCTCGACCTCCCTCCAGTTGAGACTGGTCACCACCATGACGATCTGCAGCGGCACGCCCGCCGCGTCGAGACGTTCGATGCCCGCCAGGGTCGCTTTCGTGCCACCGCGAACCTGGTCGGCCGCGTCAGGACTCACATGATCGATGCTCACGTCAGCGCCGCATCCCACCCGCGACAGCGCCTCGGCGATCTCATCGGTCACGCGTACCGCGTTGGTGAAGACGCGGACCATGTCGACGTGCCGGCGCGCCACTGCCGCCAGCTCCACGAGGTCCGGTCGGAGCAGGGGTTCGCCACCAGTGAGCGCCACGCTCCTGACAGGCAGGTGAATCGTGCACCGCCGCAACCAGCGGTCGTAGTCGGAAGCCGTGAGCCGGCTGGGCGTGTAGCTGTACTCCCCTGTCTCGAAATAGCAGTAGGTGCAGGTGAGGTTGCACTGGTCGGCCACCATCCACATCTGATGGGTGAGCATCACCACTCCTTGTCGAGGGAGGAGTCACGGGAGAGCGGCAGGTCGAAGTGGAGCCGTTCGCGGCGGCGGCCGCCGATCAGCCCGCTGTCGCCGAAACCCACGTGCAACCGCCCATGGCTCTTTTCGAACAACGTGGTAGGCGGAAGCCAGGCTGCTGCCCTGTTGAGACCTATGCCGAGCTCCACCATCGGAGTATCGAACTCGGGCAACGCCCCAGCGCCCCCCTCACGTGAAAGCCTTCCGCGACGAACCCGGGCGCGTATGTGCCTGCCGCGGCCCATGGACAGTTCGACGGCTCCATCGAACGACTCCGGCGGAGCCACGACCCACACCTCTCCGTACGGCAGTTGCAGCACGGGAACGTCGAGGAGCGCGGAGGTGAAGTCATCCCTCACCTCGAACGGCCGGCTGACCTCCAGAACCCCCGTGTTCCCCGATCGCACCCTGAGCTGTGTGCTGTCCTGGAGCACGGCGCGCAATTCCGCGCCGGCCGCGACCACGGTCTCCACGTCGGCCGACAGCGCGCTCAGGTAGGCGTTCCGCAGCGGATCGGCAGCCACGGTAGAGGTCATTCCGTGCGGGAAGTCGACGAAGACCATTTTGACCCCGCAATCCAGCAACCGGTAAAGGGCCTGGAGGTCGGCGCCGGGACGCCCCGGGCCGAAAGGGTCGTGATAGATGAGCACGTCCGCGGCGTAGGCCCGGCCGCCGACGAGCAGGCGTCCGCGATCGTCCGGAGCGGGGGGCGCCCAGCAGCGGTCCTGCGGGGGCAGCCGGACATCGCTGACCTCCATGCCCAGCTCCCGTAGCGCTGGTAGCAGGCCGGTCCAGAGAGGATCGTCGCCGCGCCGCATGAGCACAACCGTCGCCATGCGTGGGTCCAGTCGCGTGACGGCGTCCGCAATCGTGGCGATCGCTTGCTTCTCTGGTGGCATCACGGACATCTCACCCCTGCCGCGCCGGGAGGAGCCGGGCGTCGGCCGGGCTGCGCAGGCCGCACAGGACGGTGATGAGCCGTTCCCAGAACATGTGAAGGATGACGCCATCGCACTCGGCCACTCGATATCCGCCGAGATGCAACCAGTCGCGGCTCGTACCATCCCCGGGAGACACCCAGGTCGGACACCACTGGCGGGGCAGGCCGTGGTCCTCCCGCAGCGCGGTGCTGTCGGCGAGATCGAGGCATCTGGCCACCGCCACGGGGTCACCGCCGCACACCGCCAGCCGGGTCCGGCCGTCCGGCAGCGGGATCCTGACCGGCTGTGCCCCTACGGCGTGAAGCCGTCCGGTCAGCACGGCATGGGCTTGGGCGGGCCAGGCCGGAGGGGGATCGAAGAACGCCGGCGACCGTTCCTGGGTGGCGAAGCGGCCGAACGCCGCGACCGGCACACCGTCGCCCGCTGTCTCCGCCAGCCGGCAGATCAGCCCGGTACCGAGGTCGGCCAGTTGGTCGAACACGGCGGTCGTATCCGCCACCACGAGCCGTTCCTCCTGCCCGGCGTCTTCCTCGGCTTCGTCGCCGGCGGAGCCGTGAGGGAAGGGCAGGACGAAGGCGAAGAAACGATCCAGGCCGCCGCCGATGGCTTCCGCGATGGACGCGTCACCGGCCGCGCCGGGCAGACTCACCTCTGGAAACTTCTGCCTTCTGAGCTCGACGTGGCAGGCCATTCTGATGTCGCTGGCCGGCTCGAGATGCGGGACAGGGTTGGCGATGAAGCGGGGACGCACCGGGCGACCGAGTCGGCGCACGCCGCGCCCTTCGATCTTGGTCACCTGCAGGGTGTTCCGTGGGCCGGCACAGCCCTCAACCAGGACGGGAGACTCCGGCCGGAGTCCGAGGTCGCGCAGCAGGCCGGAGTCGACTCCGAGGAGGCGCAGCCAGCCGGTGGCCATCGCGAGATAGAACGAGCCCTTGTCCCTGACGAGCCAACCGGCATGCGTACGTGCCGCTCCCGCGTTCATGGCAGCGCCACGACTTCCTCGACCAGCGCGGCTACCTGCGCCCCCGTGAACTCGGCCGGCTCGGCGGCGAGTGCACGAACGACGTCGTGCAGAGCGCGGGAGTCGGCCTGGAAAGCGGACAGCCATCGCCGGGTGCCGACTGCGAGCAGGTCGTGATAACGATCCAGGGAAAGGTGCGCGCGTTCGGCGGGTCCGACGCTGAACAACTGCTGGAGACGGCGTTCATCGTGCCGCCTGGGATAGGACCGCGTGATCACGTCGTAGGCCGCACTTCCCCAACGCTCCCTGACGTACAGCGCCTGCAGCGCCTCCGGCAGGCACTCCTGCGGCCAGAGGAACCCCGGGCCCGTGAAACGGATCCGATTGCCGAACCATTGATGCGACAGTTCGTGCGGCAGGAACTGGCCGAATAGTGTGGCGGGGAAGTCGAGCAGGCCGGGGTGGACGGCGATGATGCCCGGGTAACTGTAGGCGTAGGCACCGGGCACCGCCACATCGACGACGCTCACGTCGTCGATCGGCCCCAGCCAGCCGGTGAGTGTCTGAAGAATACGCGTGACCTCGCTGCCCGCCCGGCGGTCGGTCGTGACGACCTCTCCCTGCCGCACCTCGACACGGAGGCGGGGTTCGTCGCCTGGTGGCCAGGCCACGACGAACGGGACTCCGTGGTGCGGATCCGTGCCGCAGACGAGACCGCCCTCGCCGATCACCCGGGGCGTCGTCCTGGTGACGTGGAAGTCACGTCCGGCCGGCCGGGCAAGCCATGGCTGCTCCGGCACCAGGCCGACTCGTGCGCCGACCGGAATGGCGTAGGCGATGCGTACGCTGCTCGCGCCATGCGAGCCGGCCAGAGTGAGCCGGTCCTCCTCGTGCCGCCACAGCATCGGCGAGCCGTCCCCGTCGCGGCACTCCACCACCTGGCAGCCGGGGCTCAGCGACACCACGAGCACGTCGCCGGGTTCGCGCTCGATCTGCGTCTCGACGTGGAGGACATCGCGGCCAGAGCACAGGCTTGCCGATACGAGCGCGCGACTCCGGGTTCTCACGACAGGCTCTCCTCAAGCTGGGCCGATACGGCGACGCGCCGGCGAAGGGCGAGGAGCGGCAGAAGGGCAAGCGCCGTGATGGCCGTCGCCGCGAGCCAGACCTCGCGGAAACCGAACACCGAGATCAGCTCGCCGGCGCCGAGCGTGCCGACGACGCCGGCCAGGGTCTGGATGCTCGACCTCGCGGAAGTCCAGCTCGTCCGCTTCTCCGCGGGGACGAGGTCGTGCAGCCAGCTGCTGAAGGCCATCAGGTCAAGTCCCAGCCCGATCTCGTAGCAGACCAGGCCGACCGCCCACAGCGACCAGTGGGGGGCGAGGCTCATCATCAGGTATCCGGCGACGCACGTCAGCACGCCCGCCACGGACAGCGCCGCCAGGCCCCACCGGCGGTTGAGCAACCCGGCGAGCCAGGTCCCCAGCGCCATCGCCGCGATCGAACCGGCCAGCGCCACACCGATGCTGCTCTCCGGCAGCTCGAGTTCCTGGGTGGCGAACAACTGGTAGCTCAACAGGAAACTGGTGAAGCCGATATGGACCAGAGCGCTTTTGTACAGGACGAGCCTCATGGTGGGATCGCGGACGACCAGCCGGGCGTTGGTCCACACCGTGGCGGGGAGGTTCGCGAGTCTGCCCTGCGGATCACGATTGTCCGTACCCATCAGCAACACCACCGCCGTGACGAACGCCAGCGCGGCGGCTGTGAAGAGCACGAAGTGCGCGCCGTGGCTGAGCAGCGGAGCTCCCACGAGGAGCGCCGCCAGCGCACCGACGATCATGGAGACGGTAGCGGCCCTCGACAGAACCGTCGTGCGCCGGTCCCCCGCGCCGGCGCTCTCCATCCGGTCGACGAGCCAGGCGGTGGGAGCTCCGGCGATCAGTGCCATGCCCGCGGCCCACAGCGTCATGGCCACGACGAAGCCGGGCGAGTCGGTGGCGAAGCCGTACATCAGCAGGCCGCTGCCCACGAGGACCGCTCCGGCCGCCGCGGTGCGCTTGCGACCCCACTGATCGGCGAGGTTGCCGGCCGGGAAGTCCACCACGGCAAGCACCACGGACCCGAGGGCCAGAATGAAGGCTATCTCCGCCGGGCCGAGCCCCTGCTCGTTCATGCGCAGGATGTAGCCCGTGCCGAAAAGCTTGTCCACGACGCTGATCAGCACGCTGAAAAGGCCGAAAGACAGAGCCAGCCGGCGCACCGATGGGTCATTCTTCACTGAGTCCCTTTCCGAGCAGGTCGACGGCGCCATGCTGGGCCACCATGGCCTCCATCTCTCCTTCGCCGCGCTCGGCGGCGAACTTGCGCAGCACCAGATAGCCGACAATCGGCGCCGTTGCCCGCCAGGGATCGAAGTAGGAATTCAGCACGAGGGAGGGGGCGTCGGCCGAGCCGCAGGCATCCATCGCGGTCAGGTTTTCCGCCACTTCTCTGAACGGCCTGTTGCGTGCGTGGACGAGCAGGGCGGCGAGCGCCTGGCCGCAGTACTTCGCCATCCTCGCGTGGAACCGGGCGTTCACCGAGGGGTCATGGGCGAGAGTGGCGTACAGCCCTTCGCACCAGCGTCCCCATCCCTCAACGAACGCCCGGTTGCCGTGCCGGAGGCAGAGCAGGTGACCGTGGTGTCCACGCACCTGGGCGGTGTGCTGCCAGTGATGGCCGGGGAAACACTCGTGGGCCAGATCCAATTCGAGGTCGGCCCGATACGCGTAAACGGCCGGCCGGACGAAGACGACCGCCGATCCGCCGCCACGTGACCCGGCGTTCTGGTAGCTCGCCGAGGTGACTCCTGGCACCGCGTCATCGGACACGTCCAGGCGCAACGTGCCGAGGCATTCGCCGCCGCCGAACCTCGGCGCGAAGATGTCCGGGAGCCGTGCGATCAGCCGGCTGATCTCGTCCGCGGACCCCGGTATCGGGCCGGAGACCGGTGCGCGTGTGCGAGCGATCTCCCGCCTCGACCGGTCGAGCTGGTGCCGCAGGGCATGTTCGAGTTCGTCGGGACCGCATGCGACGCCGGTAGCAGCCCGCAGGCCCGTCTCCCAGACCTGCGCTCCCATGGGGCGCAGTGAATGGCCTTTCCCGATGGCCTGTGACAGCCATGCCGAGAACCCGTCGATGGCCGCATCCGCACGGGCCGTCTCATCCGCGCATCCCCCGCCGGCGGCATCGCCCACCTGCCCCACCATGCAGCGGCTGGCGGCCAGATGGCGTACGGCGCGCCGGAGATCGACTTGGCCGCACTCCTGGCGGTCGAGGTTCCGCATCGCTGAGCCGAAGAGGCCGGGCAGATTCGTCAGGAAGGCACGGACCCATGTCGGCGGCAGCGGCCGATCACGGAGGTTGCCCGCGGCCATCTGCGCAAGGACCCCATAGCACTGGCGATCCACCCAGAACTGTGGATCACGCTGCCAGCTCAGCGCGGTGTCCAGTTCGAAGCGGCGGCCGTCCAGGCACCAGCGCAAGAGGCGTACCTCGTGATCGTCCGCCGAGTCGGACGCCTGATCCACGTGGTCGCTCATCGATCGGTACGCCTCGCTCAGCGTGGCGGGGGCGACGGGCGTGGGCGAGATGGCGAACTCATCCCACGCAAGCGCGTATCCCGGATGGTGCGTGACCGCGACCGTGAAATATCGTTGCACGAGGTCGGCCCATGTCATGCTCGACCGCCCTCAGCCTTGACCGGCAGCCCAGTGACCGCGCACTGCCCCGATCCCGTCTTCGGCATGATCATCACATCTCGCATGGGGACGCCGAGCAGCAGGGCCACGAGCCGTTCCCACCCGATCGAGGTGTTGTGCAGCGGCGGAGCGCCGAACCGGAGAGCATCGAGGTAGTACCCGTATGTCTCCTCCGGATCCGCCACTCCCGCGTCGGAGAAGTTCTTCAGCGCCTGACCGTGATCCACCTCGTTCTGGCTGCCGCTCAGCAACTCGACACCGTTGACGACCAAGTCGTACGAATCGGAGAGTTCTCCCTCGGGGCCCAATCGTCGCCCGAAGAGGCATCTGCTGTGGTGCGGGTGCTCCTCCTGCTTCTCGTCGGACAGGAACGGCTGGCGCCGGATCCACACCGGGCCGAACGCGGGTGGCTGCTCGTTCGTGACGAGCGGGTAGAGGGCCTGCGCGAGCATGCGAACGAACGCCTCGGCGCGCGCTCCGTCCGCGCAACCCACCAGCGCCACCGGCCCGGACGGGACCAGGCCGGGGATCATGGCGCCGAGCGTGCCCACCCCGTCGGAGTCGTGCTGGAAGACCGCTTCCGCGCCCAGGTGCCGTTCGGCCATGCTCCGCAGCGCATGGGCGATGTCCGCGCTGCACTCGGGGACGATGAGCGCCCGGATGCGCTGACCAGGGCGGCCGAGAGGATCCCCGTCCAGCACCGGCGTGGGAAAGGCGGCGTAGCGGTAGTCGGGGGTGTCCGAGCCGAACCTGCGTATGCAGGCATCGTGGTCGATGACGGGAAACGGCGCCTTCCCCCAGGAAGGGAGGCCCAGGGCGCTGCTCACCGTCTCGAACAGGCCTTCCAGGAGGCGAAACTGCTCCTCCACGGAGGTGAACGTGACCGCGAGGTTGAGCTGGGTGAATTCGTACGCCTTCAGCGGCGACGCGCTCGATTCCGTGCGGAAGCACCGGCTGAACTGGAAGGCGCGGTCTATGCCGCCGATCGCGCACAACATCGCCGGTACGGTGGGCGACTGCTGCAACCAACTCCCCGATTCGGGGTCGGCGGAGTCGGTCACCAGCAATTCCGGCTCACCGTACTCCCTGGTCGCCCGCCAGAGCTGCGGCGTGTTCGCCTCGACGAAGTAGTGCTCCGCCAGATGGCTCCTGGCGACCGTGACCGCCCGATCGGCGGCTCTGAGCAGGTCGACCGCCTCGCCGCTCCTGAATCTGAGGTAGGAGTACGGCGAATCGCTCCCGGTCACGCCCTCCGGCAGGGCGGCCGTCGCGGGCCAGACGCATGCCGACACTCCGACGAACCCGGTGGCCGACCTGGTCGCCTGCACCTCGACCGCGTCGCCGGTCCGGACGCCGTCGAGCTCGGCGCACGGCACGACGGCTATGGACCCGGTCGAGTCGGCCACCTGCACGGCGTCCGCGGTTCGCTCGGTCACCCAGCCGCACACGCGGATCTTGCTGCCCGGCGGCATCGCCGCCGCCTCGGCGGCCATGGTGCGGGGGGTCATTGCCGCAGGCCGATCGAAGGCTGGGTGAGCACGAAGGGCACCATGGTCTTGAAGAACTTGCAGCGGTCGGGGTTGAGACCGCCGCCGTTGAAGAGCCGCTCCAGCGTGCAGGGCCCGCCGCACACCATGCCGGCGATGCAGCCGTCGCAGTCGTCCACACTTGTGGCGTCGTAGTGCCAGTCGGCCACGCGCTTCTTGGAGATCTGGTGCACGCTCGGGGTGGTGACCCGTTCGTCCTGGTGCCACACGATGCAGAACGACAGCGACCCGTCCGCTGCGACGTATCCGCCCCAGTGCGCTTCGGTGCCTGTCGGGTTGCCGTCGAAACAGCGGTCGGGCTGCGGCCTGCGCTTGTTGATGAGCTCCACCAGGAACGCGCCCAGCGAGTGGAACTCCACCCCGTGTCTGTTGCAGAACAGCCATGACTCCTGTACGGAGCGGGAAAGCGACAGGCCGTCCACTTCCCAGCCGTCCGCCGTCGGCTGTGGAGCGTTCACCGCCACGCTCTTCGCGCCGAGCTCCTCGACCACGAAGCGGACGATCTTCGGCAGAATTTCCACGGTCTCGGGCAGCAGTGTGATGAGAAAGCGCGGCTCACCGCCGGCGGCCCGTATCTCCTTCAGCGCCTCGATCACCAGGTCGTAGCTGCCGCGGCCGTTGTGGAACACGCGGTGGCGGTCGTTGATCTCCTTCCAGCCGTCCAGGCTGATGGTGAGGCTGACATCGTGCTCGGCCAGCCACCGGGCGCGTTCACCGGTCATCAACGTGCCGTTCGTTGTCATCTCGTGGGTGAATCCCGCGATGCGCCCGGCCGCGACGGCCTCTTCGAGCACTCGGGTGGTGTCCTGGATCAGATCCCACCTCAGCATCGGCTCACCGCCGAAGTACTGTACGGTCGGCCACCCGTTGGGGTTCTGCTGGATGAGCCATTCGACATGCTCGAGAAAACGCTCGGCCGGCGCCGGCTGCTTGGGCAGGTCTTTGTAGATGACCTCTTCGACGAAGCAGTAGTCGCATTTCAGGTTGCACCGCTCCGTCAGGGACATGCGGAGAAAACTGAACTTGCCGTCGCGGGTCTTCCGCTGCGTCAGGCGAATGTCGGTGAGCTTGTCGAGCAGGCGGCGCTCCTCGACACGGTCCACGGGAACCAGCAGGCCAGAGCCCACGAGCACCTGCTCCGTCGCCGCTGACGCGTCTTCGATCGGGTGCGGCTGCTCGAACGAACGCCACACTTCCGCGTCGTCCTGATCACCCTCGAGCACCTCTAGCGTAAGGCTGTTGAAGAACGTGACACCCGCCTCGTGGCGCAGCACGTGCCCATACTTCGACTGCTTGTAGATGGTCATGTCATTCACCTCGCCTTGCCACGACCACTTGCGGGCCGTCATACGCTGACTTCCGTTGTCCGGTGGCGTAGTCGCCCACCAGTTCGCACAGGCGCAACTTGGCGACCTTGAGCAGCAGCAGCATTTCCGCCGGATACACGTAACGCATGGTCAGTTCCGTGAACAACGCAGGGCCGAGCACCCCGTCGGGTCCTATCCGCCGGTGCGTCATGCGGAGTTTCTCCCGCTGGGCGAGCCGATCTACCAGCACGGTCTGCTCCGCCAGGTACTCCGCGTCGTCGGGGGTCTGGAATCGGTGAGACTGGACGGCGGCCGATCCGTCGGCGAGCAGGCGAAGATCCGGCGTGAAGATGTCGATGACCACGACCCCGTCATCGGTGAGGTGGCGGCGCATGGTCGCCAGCGTCGCCAGTTGGTCGCGTTGCGTCAGGTTGTAGAGGAACACGTTCCCCGGCATCGTGATGAGCGGGAAGCGTCGGCCGAGGTCGAGGTCGCGCATATCGCCCGTTTCCAGCGACAGTCGCCGTCGCACGTCGGCGGGCTCCGCCGCCATCCGGCGGCGTACGGCACCGAGCATGCTTTCGGAGACATCGATCCCGACGACTTCGTGACCGTCCCTGGCGAGCGGGAGGGCGAACTGGCCGGTCGCCACCCCGATCTGGAGCACCGGCCCGCCGTACTTGGCCGCGAGCGAACGAAGGTGGTCGATCGCCGGATTGCCCGCCCCGTCGGCCAGCAGCGGGGAGTGGTCGTAGAGGGCGGCCAGTTCGTCCCCGTACCAGTTCCCTGTGTGGTCAGCCACAGCACGTCCCCGCTTCCGCCACAGAGTGATCAGCAGGCGCCAGAGCCTCTTCGATATCGCCCAGCCGCAGAATTCCCTGCAAGGTGAGCTCCAGATGATCTGGAGTCGAGTCGACCAGTTCCTCGGCGACCATCCACTCGATCTCGGGTCCGAAGACGTCGTGCGGTGATGAGCCGAACCGGGCCTCGAATGCGTGGAGTAAATACCGCCGTTCGCGAATGCCGTAGGAGAGGTGCCGGACCATCCGCGCCCGATGGTTCATGTGATCGGCCGTCACGGCGGTCTCAGCGCAAGTGTCAGCCAGTGCCACATATCTGTTGATGTTGCGATCGTTCTCGTAGACCACGTCGTTCAGCTGGCTCGCGGCCGCCTGGCCCACTCCCAGCCAGTCCTGTCCCCTCATCTGCCACAGCCCGTACTGGTGGTGATGCTCGGGACCGCGGCTGTAGTGGAAGCTCGTGTATCTCTCGAACCCGGCGGCGCGCAGCATCGAGTCCGCGACCAGGAGTTGCTCCTGCCGCTCCATGAACTCCGTGCTGGACCGCCTGCCGGTCTCGATGAGCGAGTTGAGGCGCGTCTGCGGATAGACCCACAACGGGTACAACGCAATGTGGTCGACCTCGAAGTCGAGGGCCGTCCGTACGTCCGCCGCGATCACATCGGTTCCGCCGCCGGGCAAGCCGTAGATCAGGTCGATGCCGACGGAAGGCAGACCGGCCTGTTTCGACTGGGTGATGGCGCGCATCGCGTCTTCACGCTCGTGTCGGCGTCCGACGGCCTCCAGCACCTCGTCGTTGAAGGTCTGCACGCCCATGTTGAACTTGATGTTGCCGGCGCTCCTGAGGACCTCCAGCTTGTCCGGGGTCACGGACGTGGGGAATCCCTCGACCAGTATTTCCGCATCCGGGTTGCCCCTGAGGTAGTGCCGCATCCGAGCCAGCACATCGTCCAGCTGGCGGGGGCTCAACATGGTGGGTGTCCCGCCACCGAGTTGGGCGGTCTCGAACGGGGCGGCGCCGAAGGTGCTGTCCTCGGCGTAGAAATCCAGCTCCGTGTTCAGCGCTCTGGCGTACCGGTCGATCAATTCGGGAGTCACGCTCTTCCCGACGACGGTCACAAAATCGCAGAAATAGCATCGCGTCACACAGAACGGCACATGGACGTAAAGTGCCAGCGGGTCGGATCCGAGGCGAACCTTGCGCACCTGGTCGACCTGCTGTTCAGTGCTCGGCATTTTCGGCTGGAATCTAACAGGAAAGGGCAGGGAAGTCTTGCGCGATCCCCTGCTCGTGCTTGGGTCGTCGGCCATTGGCGCAGATCCTTGAGAATCGTCACACGCGGGTCAGGCGGCGCTCACCGATCTGTTGAGCCGGGGAGCGCCGCCCCTTGCTGCATCGACGACTATGCGGCTAGTCGTTTTCCTGCCGGCCGTCAGCGATGGCGCTGATCAGCTCCTGCTCGAAATCTCCGAAATCGGCGTAGTCAGATTCAAACACGTGCCCGGATCGGGAGCACGGATTACCCTCGGGGGCGGACATGGTAATGACCTTTGACTTCAACATTTTGACACCTCCTTCGTTTCTTCCTGCTGTTTCGAGCATAGAATCCACTTAACCTGACAACCGGCAATTACGTCGGCAAGATGCGGCATTCCCGGTGCTATCGCGAATCGAGCAGGGACCGATGCCAGGCGGGGCTGACGTTGCCGCCTGACATCACGGCCGCAACCGGTCCGCGGTCCCTGCTACGCCCCCGGAGCATCGCCGCGCAGGCGACGGCCCCGCTGGGCTCCGCGACGATGCCCTCGGACTCGGCGAGCAGTCGCACCGCCCGGGTGATCTCCGTCTCCGAGACGGTCTCCATGGCATCGGCGAGCCTGCGCACCAATGGCCACGCGTAGTGCCCCAGGCTTGGCACCCGCAACCCGTCCGCGACGGTTCTGTAGGTGTCGGCGACAGGCCAGGCGGTCAACTCCCCCCGCCGGAAACTCTCGCAGGCGTCCGCCGCCAGTTCCGGTTCGACTCCGATGACCCTGGTCGTCCCCCCCAGCCCCTTGAGGGCGACCGCCGTACCCGCCAGCAGGCTTCCCGTGCCCGTAGGCAGGTAGACGGTGCTCAGTTCCCGGCACTGCGCCACCAGTTCCAGGCCCACAGTGCCCTGCCCGGCGATGACATCGGGCAGGTCGCAGCCGATCAGTGCGAGACCGTGTCGATCGCGGATGTCCACGGCGACGGCGTCCAGGGAGTCGGGGTCGGTGACGACGACTTCGGCGCCGAGCGCTCTGAGCGCGTCGACCTTCACCTGCGGCGCGCTGTGCGGGACCACGACGATCGCCGCGACCTTCAGGATCGTGGCGGAATGGGCGACCGCACGTCCGTGATTGCCCGATGACGTCGCGACCACTCCTGGCAGCGCCCTCGCGTCGTGGAGCTTCAACATCGCGAAGAGGGCTCCGCGGATCTTGAAGGAGCCCGTGGGCTGCCCGTGTTCCGCCTTGAGCCAGACCGGACGGTTCCCGGCCGTCCGCAGCCGGTGCAACGGGGTACGGGGAAGGTGCGGTTCCAGCCGTTCAGCCGCTTCGATGACATCGTCGAGGACCACGACGTCGGCGGCGGCCAGGGGTGCTTCCATGAGGCTCTTGCCATCTCCGATCACGATGTGGAGGCCAGCAGGACGCGACGCACCAGGTTCAGCAGGACGATCTCCGGCGACGTACCGCGGTTCTCCACGCGTACAAGGCCGACCGCGGCCATCGCGTCGACCAGGTCGATGGCCGCGGAGATGGAAAGCTCCAACTCGACCGCGACGTTCTCGATGGACCACCGCTCAGTGCTCCGCGCCAGCAGGCGTGCGTGTTCGCGCTGGGGGCCCGCCAGGAAATCGCAGCTGGTCGCGATCACTTTCCAGACGGGACCGAACTCGCCGGGCAACGCCTGGTCCGACGTACCACCCGCGGCCGTGATCAGGTTGTGGAGCAGCACTTCCACGCTGAGCTCCGCGCAGCGGGCGGCCGCGAGTTCCAGGGCGAGCGGGATGCCGTCCAGGCGCCGGCACAACTCGGCCACAGCCGCCGGGTCCGCATCGGGGAGGCCCGAGCCGGCTCGCCCCTGGTGCATGCGGTCGAGGAACAGCCGGACGGACTCCGTCTCCGTGAGCTGTGCAGGAGCATTCCAGAAGTCTCTCGATGGGACGGCGAGGGGTGCCAGCCGGAGCGACATCGCTCCCCTGGCCCGCCACGGAGCGGCCGTCGTGGCCAGCACCCGCAGCCGGGGACAGGCACGGAGAAGGGCGAAGGCGAAGCCCTCGACGGAGGAGCCTCCGGGCATCCCGTCCAGAACGATCAGCGCGTCGTTGCCGCCGATCAGCCGTGCCAGCCTGGCGCTCGATCCGGCATCACCGCGGATCGCGTCCACGGCGACGGCGGCGGCGGGTGCCTGAGGGAGCCCACCGTCCCCACCCTCCCCCAGGGGGACCCAGAGGACGGGCCAGCCGTTCTGTTCACGCAGACGCAGCGCCACCTCCATGGCCAGCCGGCTCTTCCCCACGCCACCGAGGCCGCTGATCACCGCGAGGCGGCTGTCTCCGGCGGTCAACGTACGGGTGATGGCGTTTCTGTCACCGAGTCGGCCGATGAACGAACTGAAGGGGTGCGGTGGGTGGAGATCGAGGCCGCCGTCGGCGGGCTCGGATCGTTCGGCGGCGTCGTTCAGCAGGGCGCACGAGATTCTGTCCAGCTTGAGCGTGTCGGCGAGCAGGCTGAGGGTCTGCCGCCGCGGCTTTCTGATGCACCCGGATTCGATATTGCGAACGGTGCGAACGCTTACTGTGGAGAGATCCGCCAGATGCTGCTGGCTCAGTCCACGTTGCTCCCGATGTGCTCTCAAGAGGTCACCGAGCTCCCAAGGCCGTACCACAGGCTCGGCAAATATGTTGTCGAATGGTGCAGAAGAAGGCACGGAAACCCTCCCGTGGCAAACATCAGTGGTGTTGCCGGAGGCCTCCATCGTTGATCGCTCGAGTTCGCCCACATAAGTGGTCAGTTGCTGCCTATGGCATGAAGCGGCCACCTGCACCGTTGCCGGACATATACCGACGTATACCGACGTATACCGACGTTGTGCTGGCCTCATATCGTCTTCCGCTAGACAGGACGAAACGGCTCTGCTCCAGACACGGGAACGCGCAGAGAGGGCTCATGTTCGAGGCGTTGGGATTCAACGACGTGGCCGAATCGGTGTACCTCGCGATGCTCGAGCATCCCCAGGCCGGGGTCGAGGACCTGATGCAGAACCTCGGCATGGAGGAGCACCAGATCCGTCAGGCCCTGGACGACCTGGCACGCATGTCCTTACTGCGCATCTCCGGGTCCGCTCCCGAAGTTTTCGTGCCCGTCAACCCCAAGACCGGGCTCGCGGCCTTACTGGCCCGGCAGCAGGTTGAGATCGCCAAGCGGCAACAGGAGCTCGAGGAGAGCAGGGCCTCGCTTACGGCGCTGCTGGACATGTACGCGGGGAGCCGCGTGCACACGTCCGCAACCGGGGTCGACTGGATTGAGGGAATCGACAGCGTCAGAGCAAGGCTCCGCGAGCTGGCCGAGACCTGTACATGGGAGGCCGCTTCCTTCATGTACGGCGGCGCCCAGTCGGAAGCGAGCATGGCGGCCAGCAGGCCCCTGGACAGAGACGCGATCAACCGCGGAGTCCGGCTGCGCACCATCTATCTGGACAGCGTCCGTAACGACCCGGCGACCTGCTCCTACGCCCAGTGGCTCTGCGACATGGGGAGCGAGGTCCGCACGACCTC
The DNA here is from genome assembly GCF_040654715.1 of Nonomuraea sp. NPDC050643. NCBI lineage: Bacteria > Bacillati > Actinomycetota > Actinomycetes > Streptosporangiales > Streptosporangiaceae > Nonomuraea > Nonomuraea sp. NPDC050643. The sequence continues at coordinate 19,465 of NZ_JBFAIM010000075.1, forward strand.
CGTGCTCCCCATGCGGATGCTCATCGTGGACCGGCGGATCGCGGTGGTACCCGTCGACGTGGAGAAGACCAGCGCCGCCGCGGTGGAGGTGGCCAGCCCTGGCTTGCTCACAGGACTGGTCGCGTTGTTCAACTTCGCGTGGAAGAACGCGGTGCCGTTCGGCGCACGGCGGCGGCGGGACGACGATGGGCAGACCGCGCAGGAGAAGCAGGTACTGAGACTGCTCGGCCTGGGCCACACGGACGAGATGGTCTCCAGGCGGCTCGGCGTGTCGGTCCGCACGGTCAGGCGCACCGTGTCCGCGCTGCAGGAAAGGCTCGAGGCGAAGAGCAGATTCCAGGTCGGCGCACGAGCTGTCGCCCTGGGCTGGATCGACCAGGACGACCTTGAGTAGGTCACCTGTCAGAGGACGGTCGTCGACCGGATCATCCAGAGGGTGTCCAGCGGCATGGCGGCGGCCATCGCACGACGGCACAGTTGCTCAGCCTTGAGACGGGCCACGTCCAGGTCCGCCGCGCGGAGATACAAGATCAGGATGAGCAGGCCGTCCCGCACGTCCATGAAGATGTGCTCCGTGCAATCGTTACCGGCGGCTGAGTCGGTGAAGGCAGCACGCAAGCGGGTTCTTGATGCTCGCCAACCGGGCGTGTCCACCACGATGAGAACGCGGTACATGGTCAGGCTCTCAGAGCCGGCGGTAACCGCGTCACACCTCGAATAGAGCATCTTCCCCGCCGCCTTCGGCAGTGGTCACTTCCTGCCACAGGCGGCTCCTGTCCTTGACCGACCAGTCTGATGAGGAGTGGACGATTGCTGCCAGGCAAACACTTGCCAGGCACGGCCCGCTGATCCGGGGCGAGCTCTGGTAATACTCGATGAATGAGCCAGGAAATGCACAGAACAGGGACCCTCACGGCTGCGGACGGGTTCGGCTGGGACGACCGGTGAACGTGGTCGGCGCGGATGATGTGGCTCGTATTGCGGCCACCCGACAAAGGATGTTCTGAATGACGGAGAAAGCTCCCCCCGATGTGGCGGAGAGCCGCCGGTCCATGCAGATTCTCCGGTACGCGTGCGTCCGCCTGCTGGAGATCTCGGCCGGCGTGCTGGTAAGGATCGCCGACTCTCAAACCAAGGTGGCCCTCTCCCGTGATGTGTGGAACCTCGCGCAGGCGGCCGACCACATCGGCCGGCGCCTGCCCGGCCTTCGTTCCTCTGCTGAGGCGATGACGCCTGTCGCCGGATACGCCGAATTCACCAACGGCTTGATCCGGATCAGCGATCCGGCGGAGCAGTACGACCTCCTGGTGTCGCAGGCGTTTCCCGAGCTGCGCGACGTCGTCTGCCTCTGGCAGGCCCGGCATGACCAATTGGCGGACGAGGCTTCGGTGTCGTGTCTGAAGAGCGTGGCAGAGCAGTTGGACAAGCTCACCCTGCCGACCGGCGGCGCCGCATCCGGTGGGAGGAGAGAACTCGCGCGCGGCATCGAGGGTCTGGACCGGGACGAGCAGATCCCTCCGCCACTGTCCGCGTTGGAGTCGATTCCCCGTCGGCCCGGCAGGGAGGCCGGACTTACCGAAGGCACTTCCCAGGCCTCTGGCCTCGTCCGGTACCTGCACGACATGATCTTCGGTATTGAGATCTGCGCTGCCGAGATCTGCGCGGCCCTCATCGCCCATCATCCAGAGGCCCCATGGGGTCTGCGGTACGACATGGCCAAACAGGTTCGCGACGAAGGGCGTCATTTTGAACTGATAGCCAACCGTATTTCCGAGCTCGGCGGTCAGATCGGCGACCATCCCATCAAATTTGACGTGTGGGATAAGTTCACCCTCGGCCGTACGCTGCCCGAACGCATCAACATCGAACAGCGTATGGGCGAAGGCATAGGCTTGGACGGCGGCATGATGATTTACCGCGCCCTCAAGAAGATGGGCGACGAACGCACCGCCCTGCTCTTCGACTACATCAACGCGGACGAGGTCACCCATGTCGGCAACGGCAACCGCTGGCTGCGCGAACTGCTCGGCAGCGACGAAGCCGTCGCCGCCCTCGATGCGGAGACCCTCCGGCTCCTGGCCGCCGCGAACTGGCCCACCGCCAGCCCGATGCCACTCAACGTCGAAGATCGCATTCTGGCTGGCTTCACCGAAGCCGAACTGGCGGAGCTACGCCCCGACGCCTAAGTCTGGATTCACTTCCACGGCATGGGCGTCGGTCGCTAACCGGCGGTCGGTGGAGCGTCGTTCATCCTCGGCGTCCGCGGCAGCGTTGTGACGATCCGCAGCCCTTCGGCTGTGAAGATCTCCGGGAAGGCGGAGGTAGAGAGCGGGTCGCGATCGTGGATCGCGAACCGCAGCCCGGCGATGCAGTCACCCAAACCCATCACCAGGTTGCGGGCCCGCTGCACCGTGTAGCGCGTCAAAACTCGCGCCCAGGGTCTGGTCTGGGGTTTCACCCAGTCGAGCCAGGATGCTCGGCGGTACTCGTTGTTGAATGTCGGTCGTGGTGCGACGTGGCGAGTTGACCGATAAGGCGTGGGCGCGGATCGAGCCGCTGCTGCCGGCGAGCGATGGACGGGGGCATCCCTGGCGGGATCATCGGGAGGTGATCGATGGCATCTTGTGGCGGCTGCGGACCGGCGCGCCGTGGCGGGACGTCCCGGAGCGGTACGGGCCTTGGCAGACCTGTTACGAGCGGTTCAAACGCTGGGAACAGGACGGCACCTGGGCCCGGCTGCTTGTTGGAGGATATGCAGGTCGAGGACGACTCCTTCGGCCAGGTGGAGTTCACCGTCAGCATCGATTCCACCATCGCCCGCGCCCACCAGCACGCGGCCGGCGCCCGAAAAGGGGGACGACGGCGGGACGATCGATACGAAGCAATCGCAAAACCGGCAGGCGCTCGGACGATCCCGAGGCGGGCTGACCACCAAGCTGCACCTGCTCGTGGAGGCCCGCGGACTGCCGCTGGTGCTGCATCTGACCGGCGGCAACACCGTCGACTGCACCGCCTTCGAAGCGGTACTGGCCAAGTTCCGGGTGCGCCGCCCGGCGGGCGGCCGACCGCGCACCCGGCCCGACACCGTGATCGGCGACAAGGGCTACTCCACCCGCAAGATCCGCCTGCACCTGCGCCGACGTGGCATCAAGGCGGTCATCCCCGAACGGCGCGACCAGATCGCCAACCGCAAGCGCAGAGGCAGCCGCGGAGGCCGGCCGCACGCCTTCGACGCCCTCGCCTACAAGCAGCGCAACCTGGTCGAAGTATCTGTCGGCCGCCGTCGACCTGTTGCGGGCGCAGGGCGTGCCGGTCAAGGATGAGGATGCCGCCCGGCTCAGCCCGCTCGGCCACGCCCACCTCAACGTCCTGGGCCGCTATGCCATCTCCTCCTCCGCGCCGGCCGAAGGCCTGCGCCAGCTCGGCGAGATCCCCGACCTGGCCGACGGCGGGGACACGGTGCAGACGGTGGAGGGAGAGGGCGTGTAGACCTCTGGCTTTGCGCCGACGGCTATCAGGATTCTCCCGTGCGGGATTCACCGTGACGGCGGCGTCCTCAGTTCCCCTCGTGGTCGAGGGCGGCGACCTCACGTACGGCCTCGGCGATGGCGCGATAGTCCTTACGCAGGATCGAACCGTGGTTGCTGGCGACTTTCGCGCTGATTTGGATGTTCGGATTGCGTGCAGTCACCGCAGGGAGGCTGGTGCGTACCTGTTCGTGCCCGCCCTGGCTTCCGAAGGACTCCCCAGAAGCGACCACGTAGCGCGCCGGGACGGTGATGCTGTCCAGCACGGGGCCCAGGTCACGCTCGCGGGCGATCTTGCCGACCTCGATGTTGCTGTCTGCCAGCTGGTCGCCGGTCATCCGTGGAGCCATACCGAACGGGCGCAGCATCTGCATGGGCCACCAGAGCCGCTTCCATATCTTGCGCATCCCCGCTTCCATGGACTCGTCGAACCAGTCGTAGGGCTGCGCGCCCTCCACCAAGACCGCGCCCACGGTACGGGCCGGATTCCGGCTGGCCCAGTGCGCCGCGACAAACGCTCCATAGGACCAGCCCACCACCACCGCCCGGGCCACTCCCCGGGCTGCGAGGACAGCATCGACATCTCGGATGTTCGTCTCGAACGAATAATCCGCCGAACGCTTCGACTTACCACGCCCCCGCATGTCGTAGGTGATATGCCGCCACTGTGTCCCCAGCTCGGCAAGGACCCGCCGCCATTGCCGCTGAACGCCGGCGTGGCCGTTGAGGTAGATCACGGGGACACCGTCGCCGTCGGTGTCGGTGACGGCTAAGGCCGTATCGTCTACTGGGACCATGCCTGTCCAGGGGGATCGCTTGATGGTCATGGGTCTGCCTTTCTCAGAGGTGAATCGGGAACGGTGGCTGGTGCCGGTGGCCAGGTCCCGGACGGCGCCCTCGAACGAATAGTCCGCCGAACGCTTCGACTTGCCGCGGGCGCGCTCGTCGTCGGTGAGGTGCCGGTAGTCGCTGCCGAGGTCAGCGATGGCGCGCCGCCAGTGCGAATGGTCGGCATAGGCGCCGTTGAGGTAGACCACCGGATGACCGGCCCGCCGGTGTCGCGCACGTACAGCGCGGTGTCATCGACCGGGCACCATGCCGGTCCGGGTGGATTGCCGGCTGGTCATGGTTTCCCCTTACTCGCAGAAGACACGCAGGTGGCCATCGGGCGCCTCCATTTCCACGATCGTCTCGTCGAGGTGCTCCACGAGCGCCTCGAGCTGTGCGGGCTTGAGATGGGTCAGATCGATCGGCACGCCCGCCTTGACCAGCTCGGCGTTGGCCCGATCCAGCGCCCGCGGCGGGATCAGGGCGACGAGTTGTACACCGGCTCGCAGCAGTTGCAGCGGCACCCGCAGGTTGAGCCGCCCTGACTCGCCGTCCTCGAGGAACTCCATCTCCAGCCGCAGGTACTTCGCCCTGCCTTTCGGCCGGAGCTCGAGGCACGAAGCCGCCGGTGGCTGGTCTCGTTCGAGCGCGAGGAGGAGCCGCTCCGCCTCCTCTGCAGTGATCTTGTCCTCGGCCAGCATGTCGAGGACGTCCTTGCGCTGTTCGTTCATCGAAACCTCTCCTACTGGATGGATACGAGCACCGCCGTACGGCGGTAGTCGACGTCGACCCGGGTGTCGGGCAACGCCGAGACGATGCGCCGGCCGGTGCCGAGCGCGCGCACCAAGCTGATGCTGAACACGAGGCAGGCCACGGCCGCACCCAGAACGGCTAGGACCACGAGCGGTGAAAGAACGAGCGCCACGGGCAGGACCGGCACCCAGATCCGGAGGGCACGGTGGTCTGGGCGTTTGACCCGTACGGTCACCAACTGCGGCATCATGTGCCATCCCCCAGCTCGGACAGTGCCTGCTGTGCGGTGATCTCGCCGCGGCGCAACCGCTCGATGATGTCGGCCCGCGACGGCGCCGGATCGGTCTCGACGAAGTCAAGCATCTGTGTGATCCGGTTCAGCCGTCCTTTGATCGTCGGATAGCTCACCCCGAAGATGCGTTCCATCTCCTTGATGGAGCCGTGGCACCGCACGAACGCTGTGATGAAGACCTGATCCTCGACGTTGAGCTGAGCCAGTTGCGGTAGCTCGAAGTCGCCCTCGATCGCGACGCCGCTGCCTGCCAGGCGCACCCGCTCGACGACGAACGGCTGGCCCTGGGTCAGGTTTGTAAGTTCCTGCCAGTCCATATCCAAAGATATACCCGACGAACCTTCACTATTTCAAGGTCGATCTTAATTTTCTTAAGCTATCCCATGCAGCCTCCACCAGATCGCGCGAGGGTTGACAACTACGGACGGAGGGGTCGGTGGGCGGGCTGCGCGGACGGCGACTTCTACGTCTCGCTGGTCGCCACATGCTCGGCGTCGACCTGGATGCCGAACTGCAAGCCTCACCCAGGTCTTCACCGCCGCCGGATATGGGGTGACCGCCGATTCCGACCACAACATCGCCTGCGGCGTCATCGCCCGCCTCGCCCCGCGGGCTGACCCGGCAGGCCGGCCTGTCGGGATTAGACGGCTTCCCGACACCCCGCCAACCAGGCTCCCCGCGGCCCGAAGAATCAGACGTCGCCGTACAAAACACCGCTCCTGATAGGTGTTTTCGAGCCCGAATTGACGACAGGATTTCCCGACAGATAGAAGGGGCTCCCGTCCCCCATCCGAGGAGCCGCCGGTGCGGATCGTCTACTCCCGCTCCTCCACCGCCACCCAGTCCCTGCTACGGCAGCGGCACATCCTCACCGAGGCCGGACTGCTGGTGCGGACCGAAGGCGTCGCCGAGGGATTTCGCCCGGCCGAGGGTGCCGCGACCTGATCGACATCCACGCCGTCCGCGACTGGTGCCAGGCCCGCGGCGTCGCCCTGCGCGTCCTGTCCGGCCCGCTGTCGAACTTCCATGACCTCGCGGCCAACGACGCCACGACAGCGCTGCTCATCAACGTGATCACTGCGGTCGGGCAGTTCCAGCGCGACATCCAGAACGAGCTAACCGTCGAAGGGATCGCCGCCGCCGAAGCCGAAGGCCGCTACCGCGGCCGGCCGCCCGCGCTGGCCGGCTCCCGGCTTGAGGAGGTTCGATCGGCGCTGACCGGGCTACTGCCCGGCCAGCCGGGTCCGCCCGTGCTTATCCCGACCGAGGGCCCTGTCCAAGCGTCCAGTTAAGTTACTCGCCGGTTCCGCCAACGGCTGTCCGCAGGTTCCTCAACCCCGAAGCGCAAGGGAGCGTCGTACGCGACGTCCTTGGCGATCTTCAACGGGGGCCGAGCCGCAGGCCGGGGCGGCCTCCATAGGCACGTCAGGGCTGAGCCCCCGGTGGGTGCGGGCATGGTGCAGGGGCACGATCGTCGGAGGCGCGCGTCAGGCGTTGGCGTCGTCATCCCACAGGTCGTAGTCGCAGGGCTCGCCGCGGGCCGGATCGTGCTACAGCCCGGTCCGAGACGCCCGGCCCATCTCCTCCTCCTTGACCACCAGGGGGTCGGTCAGGCCCAGCACCACCGTGGGGACAGCCGGAAGGGGCGGCGGCAGGAGGTATGGGGTGGGGTGCGGACACGGAGGAGCTCGATCTTGTCGTCACCGTAACAGCCGTATCCACCTTTGACCAGATATAGGCGGAAGCTCTGACTCTTTCGACGCTACTTCTTGACATTTCGCCGAAAATGGCGCGTACTTCGATCGAAAGTCGATCTAACTGCCCCCATAGCGCCACCGGTCACAACGCGACGGGTCCAGGCCTAGACCCACATCGCGCGCGAAAGCAATGCCCGAGCACTCGCAAGTCACCCTTACGCAAGCGTCACCGATTGGGGAACCATGACCGAGGTAGGCAGAGGCATGGCGAAAAGCCTGCTCTCCCGGCGTGCCTTCACCACGTCCGCGGCGGCTGCCGCGTTGGCACCATTGGTCACAGCGAATCAGACCGCGGCGTCGATCCAGGCCGACACGGCCATGGGCGCGGTCCGCCGCATCACTTTGTACGCCGAGCGGCTGGCGGACGGCCAGTTGGGCTACGGCCTGGAGCCCGGCATGGCCACGATTCCCGGGCCGCTCATCGAGATGGTCGAGGGCGACACGCTTGAGATCGAAATGGTCAACAACCTGGACGTGACGGCGAGCCTGCACGTCCACGGGGTGGACTACGACGTGGTCAGCGACGGTACGAGGCTGAACGAGAGCGTGGTCGAGCCCGGGGGCCGGCGCACCTACATCTGGCGCACCCACGCGCAGGGCAGGCGCGCGGGCGGTGCCGGCATCGAGCCTGGCAGCGCGGGCTACTGGCACTACCACGACCACGTGGTGGGGACCGCTCACGGCACGGGCGGCATCCGTCAGGGGCTGTACGGCCCGCTGGTGGTCCGGCGGAAGAATGACGTCAGGCCGGACAAGACGTTCACCGTCGTCTTCAACGACATGATGATCAACAATCACCCCGCGCACCACGCGCCGGAGTTCGTCGCCAAGGTCGGCGAGAGGGTGGAGTGGATCGTGATCACCCACGGCGAGTTCTACCACACGTTCCACATCCACGGGCACCGCTGGGCCGACAACCGCACCGGCATGCTGGAGAGCCTTGAGGACCCGAGCCGGATCATCGACACCAAGATCACCGGGCCCGCGGAGTCGTTCGGCTTCCAGCTGATCGCGGGCGAGCGTGTCGGCCCGGGAGCGTGGATGTACCACTGCCATGTCCAGAGCCACTCCGACATGGGGATGGCCGGCATCTTCAAGGTGACGGACGCGGCCGGGAACGTGCCGGGTCAACCGGGCGGCGGTCACTATGACGGTGACCACACGGGCGGCGACCACACGGGCCACTAACGGCCGTGCACTGCCCCCAGGCGCCCCATGCCGTACGAATACGGCCCCACGCAGACGTCGACAACCCCGGACCGCGGCCGACCCCCGAACTCGTCCGCACATGGTCCCGAACCACCCTCGATCCCAAGGAGCAATGATGGGTCGAACAGGCCATTTACCGTCCCGACCACCCGCCTGGCGACGCGTACTGATCGCGATGTCGAGTGCCGTCCTGGTGCTCGGACTGGGGACCCCGACCGCAGTGCCGGCCCAGGCACAGGCCCCCGCCCCGGCCGCCAAGAAGCCCGCCGTCAACGTGCTGGTCTTCAGCGGTCAGGCCGCGCAGCAGGACGACCCGGTGCGGGCGGCCGTGACGGCGATCAGGGAACTGAGCAAGAAGAACGGGTTCTCCGTTGAGGAGGCCCAGGATCCGGCGGTCTTCACCGCCGACAACCTGGCGCGGTTCCGCGGCGTGGTGTTCCTGTCCGCCAACGGCGTGAGCCTGGACGAAGCGCAGCTCGCCGCCTTCCAGGCGTACATCAGGGGTGGTGGCGGGTTCGTCGGCATCCGCGATGCCGCCCGCGCGCAGGTGGACTCGGCCTGGTTCACCGAACTGATCGGCACCCGTCCCGTCGGCGCCCTCCCCATCGCGGAGAAGGTGACGGAGGCCGCGGCGAGCGCGGAGAACCCACCGAACGAGACCAAGGACAAGGTTTTCGACGGGGACAACGACACCAAGTGGCTGGCCCGGACGCCGACCGCGTGGGTGCAGGGCAAGCTGGACAAGCCCGTCGCGGTGGCGCACTACGCGCTGACGTCGGCCAACGACTTCGCCGGCCGGGACCCGAAGGACTGGACCCTCCAGGGCTCGCAGAACGGGACGACCTGGACGGATCTCGACAAGCGCAGCGGGGAGACCTTCCCGCAGCGGTTCCAGAGCAAGGAATACAAGTTCGAGAACACCACGGCGTACCAGTACTACCGGCTCAACGTCACCGCGAACGGCGGTGAGCCCCTGACCCAGCTCGCCGAGCTGCGGCTGTTCGGGCCCGACTCCGCGCCTCCCCCCGCGCCGAAGGAGCAGAAGGCCGTCGTGGACATCCTCGACCGCCGGCATCCGGCGAACGAGGGGCTTCCGCTCATTCTGTCGCGGACAGACAAGTGGCTGAGCTGGAACCCTAATCCGGTGGGCAAGGTCCACACGATCGCGCAGGTCGAGGAGTGGACCTACAACCCGAGCATGAATGGCAACGGCCCGTTCCATCCGGTCTCCTGGTGCCGTGACTACGACGGCGGCCGGTCTTTCTACACCGGCATGGGCGGCACCGCGGCGAGCTACACCAGCGACAAGCAGTTCCGCACGCACCTCGCCGGCGCCATCCGGTGGGCGGCCGGCATCGTCCGGGGCGACTGCCAGGCGACCATCGCGGCCAACTACACCATGGAACGGCTGACCGCCCCGAACACGCAGGGGCAGCTCGACCAGATCGGTGAGCCGCACGGCCTGACCATCGCGCCGAACGGCAAGGTGTTCTACATCGGCAAGGCGGCCTGCGCCACCGGCCCGATCCCCGACTGGAACGACCCGAAGGTGGGCCTCGGCTGCGGCACCATCCACCAGTGGGACCCGAGGACCAAGCAGGTCAAGCTGCTGACCACGCTGCCCGTCATGGGCAACCGCGGCAGCGGTGACGAGCTGGTCAAGAACGAGGAGGGCCTGATCGGCATCACCCTCGACCCGGACTTCGCGGAGAACGGCTGGATCTACGCGTACTGGATGCCGCACGCGTCGATCGACCGGGACAGGCGCATCGGCAAGCGGACGGTCTCCCGATTCGACTACGACTCGCGTACCCAGACGATCGACCAGAGCAGCCGCAAGGACCTCCTGCGGTGGGACACCCAGATTCACAGCTGCTGCCACGCGGGCGGAGGCATGACCTTCGACGAGAGCGGCAACCTCTACATCGGCACCGGTGACAGCAACTCCTCCGGCGGATCCGGCGGTTACTCCGGGAACAACTGGACCCAGGACTACAAGGGCACCTCGTTCCAGGACGCCCGCCGTACCTCCGGCAACACCAACGACCTCAACGGCAAGATCCTCCGCATCCACCCGGAGCCCGACGGCACCTACACGATCCCCGAGGGCAACCTGTTCACCGGCGAGGAAGAGGGCGGCGGCAAGACCCGCGCGGAGATCTGGGTGATGGGCGTCCGCAACATCGCGCGGCTGCAGTGGGACAAGGAGAACGACTGGATCACGGCCGGCTGGGTCGGTCCCGATGCCGTCGGCCCGAGCGAGACGTGGGGACCGGCGAAGTACGAGACCGTGACGGTTCTCACCTCCGCCGGCAACCAGGGCTGGCCGTACTGCATGGGCAACAAGCAGCCCTACCGCGACCGCGGTAACAGCGACGCCACCCAGCCCGCCGAGTGGTACGACTGCGACAACCTGAAGAACACCTCGCCGCGCAACACCGGCCTCGTCGACATCCCGCCGGCGCGCGACAACATGATCTGGTATTCGCCGCAGGGCGGCGGCCCGGTCTACCCGAAGCGGCAGGACGGCAGCGGTCTCCCGACGTACAAGCAGGGCGAGGAGACCTTCACCATGCCCTACCTCAAGGGCGGCGGCCAGGCGGTCATGTCGGGCCCGACCTACCACCGCTCCCAGACCGACACCGACAGCGGAGTCGCGTGGCCGGAGTACTGGGACAACAAGTGGTTGATCGGTGACGAGGCCAACGGCAACAACCGCATCGCCGTGACCGTCAACCCGGAGACCGCCAGGGACGCGGGCCGGCCGGCGTTCGCCGAGGACCTGCGGAACATCATCCCGGGCGGCACCGCCGCCAACCAGCTCCAGTCGTGGATGGACGCGAAGTTCGGTCCCGACGGCGCGCTCTACCTGCTCGACTACGGCAACGGCTTCTTCAGCCTGCACGCGAACCAGAAGCTGGTCCGCGTCACCTACAAGGGCGGCCCGGCGACGCCGGACCCGGCCGCCGCCGTGGCGCGTCCCGCCCGGCAGAACGCCGAGCCCAGGACGATGACGTTCTCCAGCGCCAAGGCCGGCGGCGTGGCGTGGGAGTGGAACTTCGGCGACGGCAGCGCACCGTCGAATCAGGCCGCCCCGACGCACACCTACGCCACCTTCGGCACCTACCAGGCGACGCTGAAGGTCACCTACGCCGACGGCGAGCAGGCCACCGGGAAGATCGCTGTCACGGTCGGCTGCGCCGCGCCCGACGCCCGGCCAACGGTGCAGTTGCTCGACGCCTTCACCGGCGTGCGCAACAAGGCGGCCGGTGGCGGCTGCACGATCAACGACCTGATCGACGACGAGCGCGACTGGACGAACCACAACCAGTTCGTCCAGCACCTCGACACCGTCGTGACGCAGCTCCTCCAGGACGGCGTCATCACCGCCCAGGAGGCGGAGGCGCTGCGCACCGCCGGCGCCGAGTCGGAGGTCGGGCGGGTGAGCGGGTACCAGCCCATCTTCGACGGCACGGCATCGTCGCTGCTGGGCTGGAGCCAGGCCCCGTCCGGGCAGTTCGCCCTCCAATCGGACGGTACGATCCGCAGCTCCGGCGGTCTGGGCATGCTGTGGTACTCCGACAAGGCGTACGCGAACTTCTCGGTCCGGCTGCAGTTCCGTGACAGCTCGCCCGACCCGCATCGCGCCAACAGCGGCGTCTTCGTCCGGTTCCCGGACCCGAGGACCCCGCTGGAGCAGCGTCCCGCCGGAAGCTGCGGCACGGTCGGCGCGGCGCGCACGTCACCCGCGTGGGTCGCGATCTTCTGTGGCCACGAGATCCAGATCTACGACGGCGACACCGGCGAGCCGCAGAAGACGGGCTCCGTCTACAACTTCTCGCCCAACGGCCTGAACCGGGCCGGGGTGACCCCGAAGGGCCGGTGGAACGACTACGAGGTCCGGGTGGTCGGCCAGCACTACACGATCATCCGCAACGGCACGGTGATCAGCGAGTTCGACAACACGCCGGGCAAGGCGTCGTCCCGCGCCGGTGACCCGCCCACGGACCTGCGCCAGTTCATCAGCGGGTTCGTCGGGCTGCAGAACCACGGCAACAACGACGTGATCGACTTCCGCAACATCCGCGTGCGCGAACTCTAGGACGGTACGCCGGCCGGGTGCCGGGCCGGGGAGCGTTCCCCGCGCCCGGCACTCCACCCCAGCTCGGAAAGGTACATCGACACATGCATGCCGGATCTCTCCCCTCCCTCGTGATCAGAGCCTTACGGCAGGCGTCCGGAGCGGTGACGGCGCCGCGCCTCGCCGTGGTGCTGCTCGCCGTGGCGCTTCCCGCGCTCTTCCTGTCGTCGGTCCAGGCCGCCACGCAGCCCCGTACGCAGCTCACCGCCACGCAGGCGGCGGACCAGGTGCTCACCTGGACCGCCGACGACAGCATGAACGCCTACAAGTCGGCGCCGGAATCGGCGACGGCGGGCCCCTCCACCATCGTCTTCGAGAACAGCGCGGCCACCGGCAACACCACCGGCATGACCCACACGCTGACGTTCGACACCTCCACCCCCGGCTACAACCACGACGTCAGCCTCAACATCATCGCCAGCCCCTTCGATTCCAACGGCGGCCGGCACATCGCCCAGGTGAACCTCACCCCCGGCAAGTACCGCTACACCTGCGTGATCCCCGGTCACGGCCAGATGACCGGCGAACTCGTCGTCACCGAAGGCGGGGGCGAGGACACGACCGCACCGCAGGTCTCCGCACAGGTGGCGGGTGACCAGGACGCGGACGGCAACTACGTGGGCGCGGCGACGGTGACGGTCTCGGCGAGCGACACCGAGTCCGGGGTGGACTCCGTGGAGTACGCGCTCGACGGCGGGGAGTTCGCGGCCTACTCGGCCCCGGTGTCGGTCAACCAGGTGGGGGCGCACACGGTGAGCTTCCGGGCCACCGACAAGGCGGGCAACACCTCGCCCGTGGACTCGGTGGAGTTCACGGTGGTGGCTCCGCAGGAGGAGGACACCACCCCGCCCGTGGTCACCGGGAAGGTGACCGGTGACCAGGACGCGGACGGCAACTACGTGGGCGCGGCGACGGTGACGGTCACGGCGAGCGACACCGGCTCCGGGGTCGACACCGTGGAGTACTCGCTCGACGGCCAGCCGTTCGCGGCGTACACGCAGCCGCTGTCGGTCAACCAGCCCGGCGCGCACACGGTGACCTTCCGGGCCACCGACAAGGCGGGCAACACCTCGCCCGTGGACTCGGTGAGGTTCACGGTGAAGGCCTCGCAGGAGGAGGACACCACCCCTCCGCAGGTCTCGGCGCAGCTGTCGGGCCGGCAGGACTCGGCGGGCAACTACGTCGGCTCGGCGACCGTGATGATCTCGGTGAGCGACACCGAGTCGGGGGTCGCCACGGTGGAGTACTCGCTCGACGGCGGGCCCTACACCGAGTACCCGTCCCCCGTGTCGGTCAACCAGGCGGGCGCGCACACCCTGTCGTACCGGGCCACCGACAAGGCCGGGAACACCTCGCCGGTGGCGACGCTGAGGTTCACCGTGGTGGCTCCGGAGAACGACACCACGCTGCCGCAGGTGTCGGCCGCGATCACCGGCACCCAGGACTGGGCCTGGAACTACGTCGGCTCGGCGACGGTGAAGCTGACGGCGAGCGACGTCGGCTCCGGGCTGGACACCGTGGAGTACTCGCTCGACGGCCAGCCGTTCGCGGCGTACACGCAACCGCTGACGGTCAACCAGCCCGGCGCGCACACCCTGTCGTACCGGGCCACCGACAAGGCCGGGAACATGTCGGTGGGCACGGCCAAGTTCATGATCGTGGAAGCCAGCGGCGAGTAGCGCCCGTCGCCGGGCAGGGGTGACGGGCCCCCGAGCGGCCGGTTCGTCAGCCGATGAGCGGCCCCGTCCAAGGACGGGGCCGCTCACGCATCAGGCCGCCCGAAGGCCGTCACCGACGCCTCGTCCGCGTGCACGACGAGCACCTCGGCCGGGCGCAGCTCGGCGATCCGGTCGGCGAGGCTCCCCCCAGGGCGTGGCCCCGCCCTGCGGCTGCGGCTGCGGCTGCGGCGGTACGGCCCGCCGCCCAGCCCTCCCGGTCCCAGGACGTGCGGATCGCGTGCGAGACCAGGTTCGGGAACATGCGCTCGACCGCCTGCTCCACCTCCTGTTCGCGGGCCGCCAGCACCGGCACCAGGTCGGTGCCCCGGCCGGCGCTCTCCTGCGAGACCGCACCCGCCGTGGCCTCGGCGAGCCGCTCCCCCATCCTGGAGGCGAACGCCGACAGGAACGACTGGCGGTCTGCGCCTGCACCAGCAGCGAGGTGAACAGCACCTCACCAACCGGTGGACAAGCGATGACAACTCCTCGAGATGGTCGCAGTCGCCGCCCTGATCACGCAGCAAAACCCCAGCTCACAGCACGAAACTGTATTTCCGAGCGGGACACCTTTCTACCAGGAACCAGGTTCCTCAGAGATCAGGTGCCCAGCAAACCGGGCCAACTCGGCCATGTTGCGGATGAACCGGTCGAACGTGATCCCCGATCTGGGGATAACGGACCTGCGTCGATCCGAAGATCATTTCTATCGCCAATTTCCGGACGCAGACTCCTCGGAGGCCGGTACAGCGACCCGCATGGCGAGCATGCTGCCCTCGCGCGCCGCCGTGCGGGCTTCCTCGTGGAAGTCCGGCGCGGCGCACGCGAACAGCGTCGCGCCTTCGGCCCCGCCGAGGGCGCACGCGTACACCGGCGAGCCCGGCTTGATCTCATCGGTGATCGTGCCGCCCTCGATCACCCGCACAAGCCGGTCGCCGATGGCGTCAGCGACCCACAAGCCGCCCTCAGAGTCGAGGCAGGCCCCGTCGCCGGCGACCCGCAACTGGGCGAGCGCCTGCGCGACGCCGCGGTCGGCGGGCAACGGCCCGAACTCCGCCCACGTCCGCCGGTTGACGAGGTCACCGTCGCCGGTCATGTCGAAGGCGGTGATGCGGTTGCCGAAGGTCTCCACGATCAGGAGCACATCGCCGGGGGTGATGACGCTTCCGTTGGGGAACCACAGGTCGTCAGCCACCTTTGTGACCTGGCCGTCAGGGTCGACGCAGTGCAGTGATGTCGGCTTCAACGGATCGCCGGCCATCAAGTCGAAGCCGAAGTTGCCCACATAGGCACGTCCGTGGCGGTCCACGACCATGTCGTTGAGATGCCCCGCGGCATGCTCGCCGAGATCGGCGTGGACCGAGAGCGTTCCGTCCAGCTCCCGGCGCAGGACCTTGCGGTCGCGCATGGAGACGATCAGCAGCCGTCCGTCGGGAAGCCAGCCCAGCCCAGAGGGCTGCTCGGGAACGTAGGCTTCCTCGCGCAGGTCAGACCCGTCCTCGCGCATGGAACGCACCCGGTAGGTGTAGAAGTCGGAGAACCAGAGCCGCCCATCGCGCCAGCGCGGCGCCTCCAGGAAGCAGAAGCCCTCGGCCACGGTGATCGTTTCCGTCATGGTCGTCCTCCTCGTGCAAGTGCCGATCCCGTGTGGGGTGTCGCGATCGTCGCGCTTGGTTCGCGGGCCGGCGGCTAGGCTGGACACGTGCCGATCGCGACCATCGCACCACGGACGTATGTTCCCCTCTGTCATCGCGGCTCGCCTGGCAAATGTCGTGTCGCGCGTGTACGGCGAGTTCGGAGCCGTTCCATCGTCTGATGGAGACCGGGGCTTTCGATGGCGACGATTGTCGCGAGCAGCACCGCATACAGCAGCTGGGTGGTGAAGTCGGGCAGGGCGGTGACCGCCACAAGCTGTGCGATCAGCGCCACCGACAGGGTTCCGGCCAGCAGCCCCAGCGGGCCGCCACGACCGCCGGCCAGCGACACTCCGCCGAGCAGCGCGGCCACGACGGAGAGGATCAGCGGCTGCAACCCCGGATCCGGGTTCGCCGAGGCGTAACTGTAGCCGAGCAGGGCACCGCCCAACGCCGCCAGCGTCCCCGACATTGTGAAGATCTCGACGATCCGCCGGTCCACGCCGACGCCAGCGACCCGGCTGGCCCGCCGGTCGCCGCCGATGGCCCGCAGCTCGCGCCCCAGCTTGGTGAAGCCCAGCACGATCGCAGCGATGAGGAAGGCCACGAGCGTCAACAGGCTTCGGGGCGAGAAGACACCAGCGATCGTCTGGTCGACCCACAAGGTCACATCGCCGTTGGCGTAGGTCTTGCTCAGCCCTCCGGACATCGCGTACGTCAGCCCCAGAAGGGCGATATAGGTCGCGAGCGTGACGGGCATGGATGGGATGCGAAGCCGGGCTATCAGGCCGCCCTGCATCGCGCCGACGCCGGCGCCAGCGGCCACGGCCGCCAGGACGCCCATGACCGGAGAGGTTTGGCCGGTGTGGACGGCGAGCATGCTGCCAAGCGCGTACGTCCCGGCGACCGACAGGTCGAACTCGCCGGCGATCATCGTGATCCCGATCGCGAGAGCCAGCATGCCGAGCTGGGCGAAGCCCTGCATCCACTCTTCCAGCATCGCCAGATGCCCGGGATTGTCGCGCACCCCGGACAGTGGCACCTGATGGGCCCGCCAGGTCCCCTCGACCGGAAGCCCGTCGACCTCGCGCGGCCCGGTCCAGCCCTTCGGCGTCCGCAGGATGATCATGGGCAGACGGGCCGCCCGGCCGTCCTTGTACGCGGCGATCTGGTCGAACACCTCGTCCAGTGTCCGCGCCATCTCCTCGTGGGACGGGCCGACGATGTGGGGGCGGTAGCCGTATCCTTCCATGAGATCGAGCAGCTCGGACTCGGGGATCCTGGCCAGCACGGTGGGGTTGGCGATCTTGTACCCGTTCAGGTGCAGGATGGGCAGCACCACCCCGTCGCGGTCGGGGTCGAGGAGCTTGTTGGAGTGCCAACTGGCGGCCAGCGGGCCGGTCTCCGCCTCACCGTCGCCGACCACGCAGGCCACGACCAGCCGCGGATTGTCGAAGGCCGCGCCGAACGCGTGCGCCAGCGAATAGCCCAGCTCGCCGCCCTCGTGGATCGACCCGGGCGTCTCCGGCGCGACGTGGCTCGGGATACCGCCAGGGAAGGAGAACTGCCGGAACAGCGTGCGCATACCGGCGGCGTCCTGGGAGACCTCGGGGTACGTCTCGGAGTAGGAGCCCTCCAGCCAGGCGTGCGCGACCGCGGCCGGGCCGCCGTGTCCGGGTCCGGCGATGTAGATCATCTCTTGGTCGCGCTCGGCGATGATCCGGTTGAGGTGGGCGAAACAGAAGTTCAGGCCCGGTGTGGTGCCCCAATGGCCCAGCAGGCGCGGCTTGATGTGCTCCGGCCGCAGCGGCTCGGTCAGCAGCGGGTTGTCCAGCAGGTAGATCTGCCCCACGGACAGGTAGTTCGCGGCACGCCAGTAGGCGTCGATGGACTGCAGCGTCGTCATGGTCCGATGATTTCCGGAACGCCCTGGGCCAACTAGGGACCTTGGTCCCAAGTTCCAGGGCCGATCTCACAAAGGAACCTGCCAGCGCAGCCGTGTGCCTTCCCCCTCGGGTGCCTCCAGTTCCGCCGTGCCGCCCAGCCGGACGGCGCGTTCCTCGATGTTGCGCAGGCCACTGCGGCGCCCGGCCTCCCCCACGCCGACGCCGTTGTCCGTGACCACGAGGGCAACACCGGTGTCCGCGACCTCCACAGAGACCTCCACCCGGCTGGCATGGGAGTGGCGGACCACGTTGGACAGGGCCTCACGCAGGACCGCCAGCAGGTGCTCGGCGACGGAATCGGACACCAAGGTGTCGATCTGGCCTTCCATCCGCAGGCCGGGCATGAAACCCAGGTGGCTGCCGGCGCCCTCGACCAGGTCCACGATCTGTCCGCGCAGGCTGGGCCCGGCGCCCTCAAGAGGGCCCTGCAGGGCGAAGATGGACGAGCGGATCTGCCGGATCGTCTCGTCCAGCTCATCGATCGCGTGCTGCAGCCGCTTGGACGCCTCCGGCCGCTCTACCAGCCGGACCGTGCTCATCAACGTCATCGCGGTCGCGAAAAGCCGCTGGATGACCACGTCGTGCAGATCCTTGGCGATGCGATCCCGATCCTCCAGCAGGCCGAGCCGTTCGGCGTCACGACGGGCCTCGGCCAATTCCAACGCGATCGCCGCCTGACCGGCGAAGGCGTGCAGCATCTGCTGATTCGCCGTGCTGAACGGCAGGCGCCCGCTCCGCTTGGTCACCGCGAGCACCCCGCGCACGCCGGGCGCCTTACCCAACGGGACCATGAGCCCAGGCCCGTAGCCCAGCCGCCGGAGCGGCGAGTCAGGGTAGGGGGCGCTCTGCAGGTCCGTTTCGGACATGGGCTCGCCCTGGGTGTACACATCACCCGCCAGCGTCGCCGACACCTCGAAGCCGACGCCGAGCAGCTCATCCGCGCCCTCGCCTTCGGCGACCTCCACCGTCAGCGAATGCCCCGCCGGGTCCGGCAGCAGCACCTGGACCAGGTCGGCGTCGCTCATCTCGCGGGCGCGGGCGGCCACCACGGTCAGCACCTGACGGGGGTCGGCGCCGGACAGCAGGCTCGTGGTCACCTCGGAGGACGCCTGCAGCCAGGTCTCGCGCCGCCGTGACTCGTCGTACAGGCGGGCGTTCTCCACGGCGACGCCGGCAGCGGTGGCCAGCGCGATCACGATGGCCTCATCCTCTTCGTCGAAATCGCCGCCGCCGCGTTTCTCGGTGAGGTAGAGGTTGCCGAACACCTCGTCACGCACCCGCACCGGGACACCCAGGAAGGTGCCCATGGGCGGGTGGCCTGGCGGGAAGCCGTAGGACTCGGGGTGGTCGGAGATGCGGCCGAGCCGCAGCGGGCGAGCGTCCTTGATCAGCAGGCCGAGCAGGCCCAGCCCGTGCGGCCAATGCTCGATGCGGGCGATCTCCTCCTCGCTCAACCCCACCGGAATGAACTGCAACAGCGTGTTGTCCTGGCCTACCACGCCGAGCGCACCGTAGCTGGCGTCCACCAGCCGGGTCGCGGTCTCCACGATCCTGCGCAGCACGGTCTCCAGATCCAGGTCACTGCCCACCGAGACCACCGCTTCGAGCAGCGCGTGCACCCGGTCCCGGGTGGCCAGCACGGCGTTCAGCCGCACCTGCAGCTCGGCCAGCAGCTCATCAAGCCGCATTTGCGGCATCAACGGACGATGCTCACTCTCCACATCGATCAGTCTCGCACCAGGACAGCCGGACTCCTAGCCCGATCGGCTAGGACCACCGTCTCTGTCCTCCGGGACAGAGGCCGGGACCAGCTCGAAGCCGGTGATGATCTCCGGACGGATCCGGATCACCTGCTCCATCTCCCCCGCCACCCAGGGGCGCAGAACGTCCTTGTAGTGGGCCACCTCCCCCGGATCCTGCACCAGCCGGGCGACACCCGTGACCACCACACTCCAGCCGAGGCGCTGCTCGACGTCCAGTTCGTCCGCTTCGAAGGCCACCACCGGCTCGAATGCGGCAAGCTCCGCACTCAGGACGGTGCCGGGGCTGGAGCGGATGACGATCTGCCCGTCGACGACGATGTGGTTCACCGGCCGGATGGCCGGGAGTGCGTGGCGGGTGAACACGACCCGTCCGAGCGGCACGCTGGCCAGCAGCCGGAGGCAGTCCCCCGCGGACAGTTCCTTGAGATCACGGCCGGTCATGCCACCGGACCGCCTGTCGTTCTGAAAATCACCACAACAGCGTGAAGCATCAACGACATGGAGAAATAGGGTCCAAGGTCCCTTCTTCCCACGCTAGGACGCGACGTCAGGTCGCATCCGGACGACGGCACGCGGCCATCCTTCCCTGACGGCGAGCACCACGGCTCCGGCCAGCGCCCAGACGGTCACCACGGCCAGGTCCGTCCACGGCCACGGCCGTCCCGCCGGGTCCAGCACGGCGAGGAGCGTGTGGGAGACGTGCCTGAGCGGGAAGACCTCGCCGATCGTGCGCAGAACGCCAGGCAGCTCGCCGCCGATGACGAACACGTCGGACACGAAGGCCAGCGGCAGGAAGGTGCCGAGCGCGATCGCGTTGACGGTCTGCTGCCTGGCCGTGAACGCCACCACGACGGCACCGAGAACCGCGAAGCACACGCCTCCCATGACGATCGCAATGAGCAGCCCGGGAATCATGCCGGGAGCGACCCTGACGCCGTAGCCGAGCGCGCCCACCACAACCAGCACGACGGCGGTGGCCAGGGTGACCAGAAGCGCGGTGGTGAGGTTGCCCGCGTGATAGGCCCACCCCGGGAGCGGGGTCCCGGCCAGCCGTTTGAGCACCCCGCGCTCGCGGTCCCCGGCGATGGTCTCGGCAACGTTGACGTAGCAGGCCACTCCCACCGTGTACGTGATCATCGCGGCGAGCATGAACACCGGCAGCCGCACCCCCGCCACCCGCGCCTCGCCGAAGATCAGCGAGATCAGCGCCAGCAGCAGCACAGGCAGGACCAGCGTGAAGAACGCGGACGACAGGTCGCGGCGCAGCCTGATCACCGCATGCTCCGCTGACCGGCCGGCAGCCGCCAGGGCGCCGGCCGGCCCTGCCGCCGCCGGACCGGGCCGCGCGTCGCAGGGGCCGTCGTCTGCCGGGCCGCAGGCCGCTCCCAACGGAAGCGCCACACGGCCACCGCCGCGCCGCCGACACCCCAGGCCGTCAGCACCGCCAGGTGGCCGGCGGAGAAGCCCGGGCCGGTCAGGAACGGGTTCATGGCGTCGCGGACGGCGTTGGCCAGGTGCCGCAGCGGAAAGACCCAGCCCACGACGTCCAGCCAGGCCGGGAGCCGGGCACCCACGAGGATGATGTCGGAGATGAAGGCCAGCGCCAGCAGCAGCCCCGTACCGACCAGTCGCACGGCCGCCGCGTTGCGCACCAGAGCGACCACGGCGAGGCCGAGCACGGTGAAACACGCCGCGCCGACCAGCAGGGTGAGCAGCAGCGCGGGCAGCGTACGCCAGACCATCTGCACGTCGTAGAAGACGACGCCCACGGCCAGCAGCATGGCCACCGTCACCGCCGCGATCACCATCGACGCCCCGGCCAACCCCGCGAGCACCGCCGAGGCTGGCACCGGCGTGCCGCGCAGCCGCTTGAGCCAGCCGCGATCGCGCAGATCGGCCAGGCGGATGGCCAGGGCGCCGAAGCAGCTCTGAGCGACGCCGAACACCGCCATGACCGGGATGACGAACTGCATCACCCGCACGCCCGAGCCGGGCTGGACGGCCTGGTCGCCCACCGCGGCGCCCACGATCACCGTCATCAGCAGCGGCATCGCGACGGTGAAGACGGTCGCCATCGGGCTGCGGGCGAAGGACACGGTCTCATGCCGGACCAACCGTGCGATCATGATGTCACCTCGTTCACCAGGTCGAGATAGACGTCCTCCAGCGACGGCCGGGCCAGCGCCAGCGAGGCCAGCTCGGTGCCACGCTCCAGCGCCCAGCCGGTCAGCGCGTGCATGTCGCGGGCGGGCTCGACGGTCTCGAGTGACACGGCGGCTCCGTGTGCTTCGAGGCGGCCGGTGAGAGCCGGCAGCTCGGCGAAGGCGGTTCCCTCGGGCAGGCGGAAGGACAGCACGCTGGCGCGCCCGGCCGCGATGAGCGTGTCCGGGGCGCCGGAGGCGACCACACTACCCGCGCGCAGCACCGCGACCCGGTCGGCCAGATGCTGGGCCTCGTCCATGTAGTGGGTGGTGAGCAGGATGGTCGTGCCGGACGAGCGCAGGCCGTCGATCAGCTCCCAGGCGTGGTGTCTGGCCGAGGGGTCGAAGCCGGTGGTGGGCTCGTCCAGGAACAGCAGCTCCGGACACCCGACGAGGCCGAGCGCCAGGTCCAGCCGGCGACGCTGCCCGCCGGACAGCGTACGTACGCGGGCGTCGCGCTTGTCCTTGAGACCCGTCTGCTCGATGACGTCGTCCGGGTCGCGCGGATGCGGGTAGAAGCCGGCGTACAGCCGGACCAGTTCGAAGACGGAGAACTCCTCCTCGAACCCGGCTTCCTGCAGCACGATCCCGATGCGCTCCCGGTAGCCGCGCCCGCCGGTGGCCGGGTCGAAACCCAGCACCGACACATGACCGGCGTCGCGCCTCCGGTGTCCCTCCAAGATCTCCACCGTCGTCGTCTTTCCCGCGCCGTTCGGCCCGAGCAGCGCGAACACCTCTCCACGCTCGACGGTGAAGCTCACATGGTCGACGGCTTTGACCCCCGCGTAGTCCTTGCTCAGTTCCTCTACGATCACCGCGGACATGTCGGCTCCTTCCGGTCCGACCTCCAGCGTTATCCGCGCTCATCGGGTGAGGCAGGGCCGAAAGGCATGCCGTTCGGCCCTGGATGCCGGGGTCCAAGGGCCCTGTCTGCGGCAGATGCGGGTGGGTACCGTCCTCGGTATGGCCGCCCTTGACCTGACGAGGCTGCGGGCCGTGATCTTCGACACCGATGGCGTCGTCACCGACACGGCCCGGGTGCACGCCGCCGCGTGGAAGCACGTGTTCGACGGCTTCCTGCGCGGCCGGTCCGCCCCTTTCGACATCCGCGACGACTACCTGCGCCATGTGGACGGCAGGCCGCGGCTCGACGGAGTGCGCACGTTCCTGGCCTCCCGCGGCATCACGCTGCCCGAGGGCGGTCCCGGTGACGAACCGGGCGCACCGACCGTGCACGGCCTTGGCCTGGCCAAGGACGCGCTGTTCGTCGAGCGGATCGCCCGGCACGGGGTGGCCGCCTTCCCTTCGACCGTCGCCTTCCTGCACGAGTTGCGGCGGCGCGGCTGCCGTACCGCGGTGGTGTCGGCCAGCCGGCACTGCCGCATGGTCGTCACCTCCGTCGGCCTGATGCGCCTGTTCGACGTGGTGGTCGACGGTAACGACTCGGCACGGCTCGGTCTGCCCGGCAAGCCCGATCCGGCGCTCTTCCTCGAAGCCGCCCGGCGGCTGGAGATGGCCGCAGACGACGCGGCGATCGTGGAGGACGCGCTGCCCGGCGTGGAGGCGGGCCGCAGGGGCGCGTTCGCCCTGGTCGTCGGGGTGGACCGCAGCGGGTCCCAGGAGGCGGCGATGCGCCGGGCCGGAGCGGATGTCGTCGTGGCGGACCTGGCTGAGCTGGCCGTGACGGGGCGTGTCCCCGTGAGGTCGCGATGAACCCGTGGACGCTGGCCTACGAGGGGTTCGACCCTGCCTCGGAAGGGCTGCGCGAGGCGCTGTGCACGCTGGGCAACGGCCGGTTCGCCACGCGCGGGGCCACGCCGGACGGCCGGATCCGCACGCCGGGCACCTACCAGGCGGGCTGCTACGACCGGCTGGCCTCCAAGGTGGCGGGCCGGACGGTGGTCAACGAGGACCTGGTCAACCTGCCCGACTGGTTGCCGCTGACGTTCGCCACACCGGGCACGGACTGGTTCAACCCCGAGCGGGCCGACCTGCTCGACTACGTCCAGCGGCTCGACCTGCGGCACGGGGTGCTGCTCCGGGAGTTGCGCTGGCGCGACGAGCAGGGCCGCATCACCCGGGTACGGCAACGCCGCCTGGTCTCCATGGCCGAACCCGCCCTCGCCGCCCTGGAGACGACCTTCACCGCCGAGAACTGGTCGGGCCCGCTCCGCGTCCGGGCCACCCTGGACGGGCGGGTGACCAACAGCGGCGTCGCTCGTTACCGTGACCTGCGCGGCGACCACCTGACCGGCCACGCCACCGGCGTCCAGGACGGGCTGACCTGGCTGACCACGACCACCCGCTCCTCTCGTATCACCGTCGCGCTCGCCGCGCGCATCGACGCACCCGCCCCCGGCTCCACTTCCGAGGAGTCCGACCGCATCGCCACGGAACACGTGCTGGACGCCCTCGAGGGCACGCCGGTGACGCTCACCAAGGTCGTCGCCCTGCTGACCTCGCGCGATCCCGCCGTCCACGACCCGCTCTCCGCCGCCCTGCGACGGGCACGGGCGGCCACCGGCTTCGCGGAGCTGCTGGACGCGCACGAGACGGAGTGGGAGCGGCTGTGGGAGCGAGCCGGTCTGGACGTGGACGGGCCGGAGCTGTCCCAGATCGTCCACCTGCACGTCTTCCACCTGTTGCAGACGCTGTCCCCGCACACCGCCGACCTCGACGCCGGGGTTCCCGCCCGCGGCCTGCACGGTGAGGCGTACCGCGGGCACGTGTTCTGGGACGAGCTGTTCGTCCTGCCGTGGCTGAACCTGCGCTTCCCGGAGATCTCGCTCGGCCTGCTGCGCTACCGGTGGCGCCGCCTGCCCGAGGCCAGGGCCGCCGCCCGGGAGGCGGGATTCGGCGGCGCGATGTTCCCCTGGCAGAGCGGCAGCGACGGCCGCGAGGAGACCCAGACCTACCATCTCAACCCCGAGTCGGGCCGCTGGCTGCCCGACGTCTCCCACCTGCAGCGCCACGTCGGCCTGGCCATCGCCTACAACGTGTGGCAGTACCATCTGGCCACCGGCTCCCTGCCGCCCTGGTGCGCGGAGCTCCTGCTGGACATCGCCAGGTTCTTCGCCTCGCTCGCCGTGCTCGACCCGGCCTCAGGCCGGTACGAGATCCACGGCGTCATGGGCCCCGACGAATACCACACCGCCTACCCGGGCGCCGACTCCCCCGGCCTGGACAACAACGCCTACACCAACGTCATGACCGTGTGGCTGCTGTCCCGCGCGCTCGAACTGGGCCAAGCCCGCCCCGAGGAGGCCGCCCACTGGGACGACATCACCCGGCGCATGCGGATCGACTTCCACGACGGCGTCATCAGCCAGTTCACCGGCTACGCCGAACTCGACGAGCTGTCCTGGGAGCGCTACGAGGGTGTGCGCCGCCTGGACCGCGCACTCGAAGCCGACGGCCACGACATCAACCGCTACAAGGCCTCCAAACAGGCCGACACGCTCATGCTGTTCTACCTCCTCACCGCCGACGAACTGCTGGCGATCCTGGACCGGCTCGGCTACCCGGCCGAGCCCGGCCTGATACCGCGAACGATCACCTATTACCTGGACCGCACCAGCCACGGCTCCACCCTCAGCGCCGTCGTCCACGCCTGGGTCCTCGCCCGCTCCGACCGGGCCCGCTCCTGGCAGTTCTTCGCCGAAGCACTGATCAGCGACGTCCACGACGTCCAGGGCGGCACCACCGCCGAGGGCATCCACCTGGGCGCCATGGCCGGCACGCTCGACATGCTGCAACGCTGCTACCTGGGCCTGGAACCGCGACCCGACGGCCTGCACCTCAACCCGCTCCTGCCCGACCGGCTCGGCGCGCTGTCTCTGCCGCTCCTGTTCCGCGGACGCCGGCTCACCATCGAGGCCGACCAGGAGAACACACGCGTCAACGGCATCACCCTGCCTCAAAGTTCCGGCCTGACCCTCACGGGAAGAGGAAATGATCACGACCGGCGATCGTGGCCTCGGATGCCGCCTGGGCCATCACGGTGATCGGTCCGGTCCCACCGCACGGCACCGAGTTCACCGAAGCCGGCGACCGAGCCCGCTTGCCGTGATGACGCCACGGCCCCGGCCGCGTCCGGTGCCGTTCTCCGGATCCTTCGGTTCACGCCTGCTCCCGCCTCGGCCTCACCACCGCGACCGGGCATGTCACGTGGTGCAGCACGCCGTGGCTGACGGAGCCGAACACGGCCGAGGCGAAGCCACCCCGCCCGCGTGATCCGACCCCCACCAGGTCCGCCGAGGCTCCGGCCTCGGCCAGGACGGGCACGGGATGCCCGAACACCTGCAGGTCGATGATCTCGACGTCGGGATTCTTCTCACGCCAGGGCACCACGCGCTCGGCCGCGGCACGGACAGGCTGCCGTAAACGGCCGCGTACGGCGAGAAGAGCGGCAGTTGCCAGGCGCAGAGGACGTGCAGCGGAACGGCACGGGCCCTGGCCTGCTCGATGGCGTACTCCATGGCGGCCTCGGAGTGCGCGGAGCCGTCGTAGCCGACGACCACCTGCCCGTGTTGCACTACGGAAGGACCACGCACGATCACGACCGGAGCATCGGCGCGCCCAGCCACGGCCAGGCCGACCGAGCCGACCACCATCCCGGCGAACCCGCCAAGCCCGCGGCTGCCCAGCACCACGCTGTCGGCGGACGCGGACTCCCCGATCAAGGTCCCGATGGAGTTGCCGCACAGCGCCGCTGTGGTGACCTCGACGTCACGTGTCAGTGCACGCGCCCGGTCGGCCGCTGCGGTAAGCGTTCCGGCGTCGTACTCCGTGCCGTCCGGGGCGTACGGCCACTGCTCGCACACGTGCAGGATCCCGCAAGCTCAATCCCCTGCGCTGGGCGTCGGCGGCGGCCTACTCCACGGCTGCTGTCGCAGGTGCCGAACCGTCCACGCCGACCACGATGTGCCTGGCCATCACACGCCTCCTTTCCGAGGAGCTCTCATCTTCAGCCTCGCGTCGCAGCGACCCCGGAACCCGGGGACAAGGTCCTGGATAAGGGGGTCGTTGGTCCTTGTCGTCTGTTCGCTCCCTGAGAAGGTGTCTTCAATCCCGTTAATGATCTTTCCTTGCCGCTTTGGGCGGGGGTTAAAGACTTTTGGCAGAGTGCCTCCTGCTCGCTCGATGCAGCCAAAGGCGGACGGTAACGCGGAGGAAACCGCAGAGCTGATTTCCTGACGCAGACCTCCGCCCGGTCTCCCTACACCGCGACCGCCGGGGAAGAGCGGGCCGGGCAGGTCGCCGCTGAAATCTCCAAGACTCTCAGGAGCTGGCCATGCACGGGGAAGAGACTTCTTTGGGACTGGATCGACGACAGTTCCTGCAACGCGCGGGGCTGGTCGCCGGCGTAGGTGCGGCGCTGCCGCTGCTGGGCACGGGTGGCGCGCGCGCCACCGCCGCCGCTCCGTGGTCCGCCGACGACTCTGACCAACTGTTCAAGGACGGCCACTTCAAGCGTGCCGAGCAAGGTTACCGGCGTCGGCTGAAGGAGGACGCCGACGACGCGCGGGCCGCCGCGCAGGTCGGCTACATCGCTCTGCTGTCCAACCGGTTCGCCGACGCTGAGAAATTTCTCAGACGCGCCGTCAGCCTGAAGCCCGACGACGAGTTCTCCCTCTACCAGCTCGCGGACTGCTACGTCCGCCAGGACCGGCTGTCGGAAGCCGTACCCTGGCTGCGCAAACGCGGCGAGCTGACCGGCTCGCAGACCGACCTCGCCCACGCCAAGCTGTACGAGACGATCCGGGGCACCCCCTGGCAGGTGCACGGCCCGCAGACCACCCGGATCCCCTTCCTCGGGCTGGAACCCCTGCCCCACATGATGGTCTCCATCAACGGGACACAGCCGAGGATCTTCCAGCTCGACACGGGCGCGACGACGGCCGGCCTCAGCATGCAACTGGCGAAGGAGGCCGGCCTGGAGGTGATCTCCGAGAGCAGGGGAAGCGCCGACGGACAGCAGTTCACGATGTACTACGGCATCGCCAAGTCGGTACGTATCGGCGACCTCGAGGTCCGCAACGCGCCCGTCCACTGGAACGAGGCCGACCGGCCGGACCTGCCCGACGGCACCGAGGCGCAGGGCACCATCGGCACCGTGCACTTCTACCATTTCCTGACCACCATGAACTACGGCCACCAGCAGTTCGTCATGCGCCGCAAGACCGAGGGCAACCTGCGCAGGTTCCGTGCCGAGGCCGCCCGGCTCAAGGGCGACGTCCTGCCGCTGTGGCTGGCGAAAGACCATTTCCCCTGCACGGTGGGCTCGCTCAACGACTTCGGGCCCCGGGTCGTCACCTTCGACACCGGCGGCCCCGGCCGAGGCATCGGCACCTCCCTCGACTTCGCCGAACGCGCCGGCATCGAGCTTGGCGAGCCCGAGCAAGGCAGGGGCGGGGTTCGCTACCCCATCGCTCCCGAGCAGATCAGCCTCGGCAAGGCGACGAGGCGGCGGGTCAAGGGATGGGCGGAGGAAAAGCCCAAGGTCGGCGCCGGGATGAAATTCGACACGATCGCCAACTTCACCCACGACTTCTTCAAGCCGTTCGCCATCACCTTCGACTACACCCACATGAACCTGTACGTCACGGGCGACTCCATGAACCCGGACACGGGCCGGTAGGGAGCGACCGCAAATCTCTCCCGATCGCTGGTGTGCTGACACTGACCTGCCCCGTCTCGTGACCCGGCGGGCCATGCTGGAGGGCGGAGCCACCGAGCAGGACCATGAGGTGTCAGACTTCTCTGCGTCGTTCGGGCCCATCACGGCCGCCTGAGCGCGCATACCCTCAGGCGGCCTGCGGCGCAGAGGCTGGCTTTCGGGTCCATGCGGGCGGCCGTTTCCTGGTCAGTCGCCTGGTCATGAGCGTGATCGAGGCAACGGTCAGGTGTGCTTCGCTGTGCGAGGGCTTGCGTTCGAAGTCGATCACATTGCGGCGAGCGTTCATCAGCCAAGACAGGGACCTCTCGACAATCCAACGTCTCGCGAGCACTTTGAACCCGGTCTGACCAGGCCGTTTAGTCACGATCTTCATGGTGAGGTGCAGAAAGCGGCGGGCCCACTCCACCAGCGTCCCGGCGTAGGCGCTGTCGCCCCAGATGAGGGTGAGCTGCGGGTGCAGCATCCGCAGCCGGGCCAGGCCCTCGTCCAGGCTCACGTCGCCGGAGGTGACGGCCGCCTCCAGCCAGTCGGCGGTCGCGCGCACCCGGCCGAGATTGCGCGCCACGACGGCCTTCTCCTCGGCGGTGAAGGCGTGCCCGCGCAGCGTCGGCAGCACCCGGCCCACCGTGGCCACGAACACCGAGCACGCGCCGACCAGTTCGATGAGGTCGCGGCTGCGCTCCATCCGGGGCAGCGCCGGGGTGCGCTCCACCTTCTGCTGCACCGAGGTGGTGTCGGCGAACTTCTGGTCGACGGCCTGCTTGGCGGCCGTGTCGGTCCACCGGTGCGTCTGGGTGCGCCTGTCCAGCGGCGGCTTGGTGATGCGCTCCCACCGCTCCTCATCGTCGCGGAGCGAGGCCAGCGTCTTGTGAATGTAGTACGGGACCCTGTGCCGGCGGTGCTGAGCCGGCCAGCGGGAGGCCACCCAGCGATAGGTCTCCAGAGTCTTCACCGCAATCGCGAGATCGTCGGCGAACATCTGCAGGAATCCAAGACGCCGAACAGCGCCTCGCCCCGGTCCGGGTGCGCGCCGCCGTGCGGCTGCATCGGCTCGATTTCCAGCGCCAGGTCTCCGAGCTCGAACTGGGAACGGGCCTGGAGTTCAACCAGTTCCCGGCCGCGAGTGATGATCTGTTCGTACCGCTCTTGGCTGACGTGACCGATCATGGTCGGCATGGTCCGTTCTCCCCTCGCACGCGACGTACGGGACAACGGCGGGATACGGACCACCAACACCAAGCATCCTATTGACCACGTCTAGTGACAATCCCTGGCGAACAAGGTCTTCTTGGCCTTCCCTAACGATCATTAAACGGGGATCAGAGACACCCTCTGATGCATGCACCACGGAGACCGGGCACGACGCGCGATGCGCCATGGCCTGGCTCACCGAGCCGAGCAGCAGCCCTCTGGCCTCTCCCAAACCGTGGACACCAACCACCAGTAGGCGCGCCGCCCTGATGAGGCGGGTCCGCGTGTTCTCTACAGTTGCAGGAAGGACTAATAAGAGCGGACCACCGCGACGGGGCAGCGGGCGTGGTGAAGCACCCCTCTGCTGACCGACCCGAGGAACAGCGAGCCGAGCGAGCCACGCCCATGGGAGCCGACGACGATCAGGTCGCACGCGGTGCTGGTGAGCGCGTCCACGGGATGCGCGTTCTGGACATTCTCAACGAGCTTCACGTCGGGATACCTCGCCTGCCACGCTGCGATGCGCGTCCTGACGACTTCACACCGGGCAGCGCGGACCTCGCCCAGGTCGTAAGTGATCTCCGGGGCGAAGGCGTGCACCGGGACCTGCCAGGCGTGGATCAGGCGCAGCGTGGCACCACGCAGCCTGGCCTGCTCGAAGGCGTAGCCGAGTGCCGGATCGCTGGTGTCTGAGTCATCGACGCCGACCCCGATCTCACCGATCTTCTCGTGCGGCTCGGCACGCACGACGACCACGGGGCGCTCGGCCTGCCCGGCCACCTCCATGGTGACCGATCCGAGCAGGGCCCCGGCGAACCCGCCCAGCCCTCGATTACCGATGACCAGCTCACTCGCCTCCTGCTCGCGCAGGACAGCCGCAGGCACACCCTCGGCCAACCGGGTGCTCACCTCCACAGCCGGCTGTCGGGTGCGCGCGGTCGTCTCGGCCGCCCGCAACACCTTGCCCGCCGCCTCGCGCAGCAGATCCTCCTGATCGGAAACCGGGAAGCTGGTGATGTCGTACGGCCGCCGATCCAGGACGTGCACGATGCGCAACTCGGCGCCCGTCCGAAGCGCGTCGTCGGCGGCCCACTCGACCGCCGCGGCGCTGGGAGCCGAACCGTCCACGCCCGCAATGATCAGACCAGCCATGATGTCCCCCTCCCCCTGGGCGTCGGGGCGGCCCACTCCACTTCCACCTTCCCAAAACCGACATAACGACACGATGGGGCGAAATCCCCAGGTCCGCTCAAGCCCTACCGGAGACCCTGGGGTGCCATCGCCAGAGTCTGACCCGATACAGCCGAGGTCGGGCGCGCACCATGCGAAAGCCGAGACCACGGAAACCCGTGGTTTCAGGCCTGGCCCCGGAAATGCGCCGGGGGGCGCGCGCAACGCTCTCGAACGAAGACCGCCCTGGTCAGAGGGATATCGCCTCCGTACGGGGGTAGCCGTCCTCGGGAAACCCGCAGAGGCCGGGGCGATGGCTATCACGGTAAGTGAACACGTCGACGGGGCCCTTGGCCGCCGCCAGTCTCCGGCAACGGATGCGAGGTGAAAGCCGTGGTTGAGCTCCACCGAGTGGTCGTGGGTTACGACGGCTCGGATTTCTCGATGCAGGCCCTGGATTGGGCGCTCGACGAGTGTGAGCTGAGGAGGTTGCCGCTGACGATCACCCACGCGTGGCGCTGGCCCTACGGCGAGGCGGCCGAGGAGGCCAAGCTGCACCTGCGTAAGGCCGCCGAACATGTTCTCTGCCATGGCGCCGAATGTGCGCGCGCCTCCAGCACGCTGACCGATGTCCAGACGGATCTGTACGAGGGATCACCCGCCGAACGCATCGTCGCGTTGTCGGCGGGCGCGGACCTCGTCGTCCTCGGTTCTCGAGGCCTGGGCACCCTGGCCAGGTCGGTTGTGGGCTCGGTCGCCACCTACGTCGCGGCCCGCACGCAAGCCCCGGTGATCATCGTACGTGGCCCCGGCCCGCTGCCCACGCCGACTCATCCGGGCCCCGTGGTCCTCGGCTTGAGCCCGGCCACACCGGATACGGCGCTGCAGTTCGCCTTCGACGAGGCCGCTCTGCGCCGGCTCCGGCTGGTGGCCGTGCACGCCGTCCACCTCCAGACCATGGCATGGGGAGTGGCGATGGCGCCCGTACCCGACGTCGAAACCGTCACCTGGACGGGGCGGCAACGGATGGAGGAACGCCTGGCCCCCTGGCACGACCGGCATGCGGAGATCCACGTGGAGGTGCACGCCGTCATCTCCCCGGCCAAGGAAGCCCTGCGCACCGCGTCGGCCCAGGCGAGCCTTCTCGTCGTCGGTGCGGAGCGGACCCGGCACCACGGCCGCCTGAGCACGGTGGTCAGAGCGGTGGCCGAGCACGCCGTCTGCCCCGTCGCCGTCGTCCCCGGCCTTCTAGACGACCGTCCGAACAGATGAGGGCGAGCAGGACCTCGCCACCGTTGAGGGGAGAAGAACGCGATGAAGGCAGCAATTGGAGACCGACTGATCGTCGAGAGCGCCCACGATCATGAGCCTCGGCGGATCGGGGTGATCACGCAACTGCGCCACGATGACGGTTCCCCACCGTATGTCGTGCATTGGATGGACTCCGAACACGAAACCCTCGTGTACCCAGGACCGGATGCCCACGTGGTGAGCAAGCAAGAGCGGGAAGCATCGCTTCCGCGTCCGTGAACGCGGGTGCCCATTCTGGCTCGGCAGCGCCCGGGAATCGTCGTCCGGATTCGTCCAAGGCGGCGGCACGCGTGGCCTCGGCGCGCGTGCCGCCAGGCACGGCTCGCCACCTTGCTCGGCGGTCAGCGGCTCATCCTCATGACGTCCGCCCGCCCCGTGGCCGAACCACCGCGACCAGCTCGCACCCGGGCCCTTGACCCGCCGCGGGATCACCCCCTCCTGGGCCGTACGCTGCCGATGCTCGCCGACACGCTGCTGTAGGCGGCCGAAACGGTGCTTCGTGGGATTGACGCCGCGAGGACCGTGTCCGCCCAGTGTTCGTGAACGCCAGAGACCGCCTGCCTCTCGACCTCACGCTCGGCCAGGACGGCTGGACTGATCACACGCAGACAAGGGCCATTCGACCGTGCCGCGATGGACTTTCGCATCTGGTCCGGCTGTTCAACACCTGCGAAAACAGGGAGGGAAGATGATGGACGTGGCCGGCCCGAAGACGGCAGATCAGAGAGGAAGACATGGTGATCTCCGCATCCTCTGGCTTGTCGTCCGTCGAGGCGGCTGCGCGTCTGGAACGCGATGGAGCCAACCTGCTGCCGCAGAAGCCGCCCATTCCGTTGTGGCGACGGGTGGTCACCCAGATCCGAGATCCGCTGATCATCGTCCTGCTCGTGGCGGCGGCGTTGACCATCGTCGCGGGCGACTGGACCGACACCGCCGTCATCATGCTCGTGATCGTGGTGAACACCTCTGTCGGCGTTGTGCAGGAGGTTCGCGCCGACCGGGCCATCACGGCGTTGTCGCAGCTCACGGCTCCGGTCGCCCGCGTGATCCGTGACGGGGCCCAAACGGAGATCCCGGCGGCCGATGTCGTCGTGGGAGACCTGCTGGTGCTGGCCGAGGGTGACGTCGTCGTGGCCGATGCCACCGTGGTGGAGTCGGCGGCGTTGCTCGTCGACGAGTCGTCGTTGACCGGCGAGTCGGTGCCGGTGGACAAGTCCGGCGACGAACCGCTCTCCTCCGGCACCGTCGTGGTGAGGGGCAGGGGCCGCGCCGTGGTCACCGCGGTCGGGGCGGCCAGCGCGAGCGGCCGCATCGCGTCCATGATGGTCAAGGGAGCCGGCCTGACGCCGCTGCAGCGCCGCCTGATGGGGGTGGGCCGTCTGCTGGCCGGCGTCACGGTGCTGCTGTCCACGGTGGTGCTGGCCTTGGGGCTGGTCCGCGGGCAGCCGGTCGAGTTGATGGTGGTGACCGCCATCAGCCTCGTGGTGGCGGCGGTTCCGGAGTCGCTGCCCGCCGTCGTGACCTTGAGCCTGGCCCTGGGAGCCCGCCGGATGGCCGCGCGCAACGCCCTCGTACGCAGGCTGCCCGCCGTGGAGACTCTGGGCTCGGTGACCGTGCTCGCCACCGACAAGACCGGAACCCTCACCGAGGGCCGGATGGTCACCCGGCACGTGTGGACCCCTGCGGGGGAGGCCACGATCACCGGCTCCGGATACGCACCCGACGGCGAGATCGTCCGGGACGAATCCCTTGACGAGGCGAGCCTTGCCACCCTGCTGACGGCGGCCGTGCTGTGCAACGACGCGCGGTTGTCGCCACCGTACGACCCCGGCGAGGAGTGGACGGCGCTGGGCGACCCGACCGAGGCGGCCCTGCTCACCGCCGCCGCCAAACTCGGCCTGGATCGCAAGGACCTGCACGAGCGCTTCCCGCGCGCCGCCGAGCACCCCTTCGACAGCGAGCGCAAGCGGATGAGCACCGTACACCGCCTGCCCGGCGGCCACGGCCGGACGATCTGCAAGGGAGCTCCCGAAGCGCTGCTTCACCCGCCAGTCCTGATCGACGACCCGGCGCTGCTGACCCGCGCGGCCGAACGGGCCGAGCAGTTCGCCCAGGCCGGGTACCGCGTCCTGGCAGTGGCCGCCACCGAGCTGGACACCGTTCCTGAGACGGCACACGAGAGCGGATTGTCGCTGCTCGGGCTCGTCGCGATCCAGGATCCGCCGCGTCCTGCGGCCGCCGCCGCGATCGCCGACTGCAAGCAGGCCGGTATCAGGCCGCTCCTCATCACCGGCGACCACCCCGGGACCGCTCGTGCCGTCGCCACCGATCTGGGCATCATCGCCGCGGGCGACCCGGTCGTGGACTGCCGCGACCCCAGGGCCCGCGATCAGATCGGAGCCGGCGTGTACGCCCGGGCCACCCCTGAGCAGAAGCTCCAGATCATCCAGGACCTGCGAGAACGCGGCGAAACCCTCGCCATGACCGGTGATGGCGTCAACGACGGCCCCGCGCTGCGACGCGCCGACATCGGCGTGGCCATGGGCAAACGCGGCACCGAGGTCGCCCGCCAGGCGGCCGACCTCGTCCTCGCGGACGACAACCTGGACACCGTCGTCGCAGCCGTCGAAGAGGGGCGCCGCGTCTACGCGAACATCCGCCGGTTCCTGGTCTATGGCCTCTCGGGGGGCGCCGCCGAGATCGCGGTGATGCTGCTGGGGCCGTTCGTCGGCCTCGCGCTTCCCTTGCTGCCCGCCCAGATCCTCTGGATCAACCTGCTCACCCACGGGCTGCCCGGCGTGGCCCTCGGCGGCGAACCGGCCGTACCCGGATCCATGACCGCCCCACCCCGGCCGCCCACCCAGAGCATCCTGGGCGCCGGGCTGTGGCAGCGCCTGATCAGGATCGCCGTCGTCCTGACCGCCGTCACCCTGGGCGTCGCACTCTGGGCTCACGCCACCGGACGGCCGTGGCAGAGCATGGCCTTCTTCGCGCTCGGCGCCACTCAGCTCGGCGTCGCGCTCGGCTCCCGCACCAGACCCGGCACACTGGCCAACCCCATGCTGCTCCTCGCCGTCGCCGGCGCGTTCCTCCTGCAACTCGCCGCACTGTACGTACCACCGCTGCGAGAACTCCTCAGCACCCAGCCCTTGCCTCTGAGCGACCTGCTGATCGTCACCGCGCTGTCCGCCCTCGGCTACGCCGCCGTACGTCTCGACCGGATCCTGCACCCGTCCCGCCGGCCGCAGGATCGACGCTGATCGGTGGCGACCGGCCGGGGCGGCACCCCTCCGGCCAGGTTCCTCCCGGTTCGGATTCCCGCGCCTCAGCGGCGGGACCTTCAACCCTGTCTCATGACCCTGGCAGGACAGGAGGAGGGCTATCACGACCTGTGCTGTATGTCTCCATGGGAGAAGACCGGTGCGTCACGCGAAGGCACTGTCTCCTGGCCATGCCGCGACGCCGAGCAGCCAGACCGGAAGCGCCGGACCCTCTCCTGCAGATGACTGAATCTCAGAGCCGTCGGCCCAAGCCGAGTCCGGGACGGGGGTCAAGGCAAGCGAGACAAGGCCAAGAGTTTCATCACCCGTGGGCCGCATCTCATCGGTCAAGGGGAAAGCTCCTGCGGCAAGACCAGAGAATTTCCTTTCCGGAGGCGGCAGTGAACGATGGATATGCTGGTCGGCCCATCCTGGTCGGCTACGACGACTCGCCGGGGAGCCACCAGGCGCTGAGTTGGGCGCTCGACGAGGCGCGGCTGCGGGGGCTGCCCGTGCTGGTCTGTCATGCCCTGCACTGGCCCTATGCCCTCAGGCCGGTG
The DNA here is from genome assembly GCF_040654715.1 of Nonomuraea sp. NPDC050643. Lineage (NCBI taxonomy): Bacteria > Bacillati > Actinomycetota > Actinomycetes > Streptosporangiales > Streptosporangiaceae > Nonomuraea > Nonomuraea sp. NPDC050643. The sequence continues at coordinate 55,402 of NZ_JBFAIM010000075.1, forward strand.
GCACGGGAGGTTCTGGAGCAGATCGAACAGGTCGCTCTCGGCGTCGTTGAGGACGGCGTCCGCCGTGCTCAGGAGTTGGCGCCGGAGGTCGATGCCCAGCCGCTGCTCGGCAGAGGCACACCCTCGGCGGTGATCCTGGAGGCCGCACGCGACGCCGAGGTGGCGGTGCTCGGCTCTCGCGGGCACGGAGGGTTCGATGGCCTCCAGGTGGGGTCCGCCGCCGTTCAGGTGCCCGCGCACAGTGCCAGGCCGGTCGTCGTCGTACGGCCCCTCCTGCCACCGAGCGGCCAGGAGGTCCGGATCGTGGTCGGCGTCGACGGCTCACCCGCGAGCCTGGCGGCCTTCGATTTCGCTCTGGACGAGGCCGCGCTGCGTGGCGGCATCCTGACAGCCCTGTGCTGCTGGGCAGATTGCGGATCATCGTCGTGGCCCGATCCGCTGCCCTTCGTGGATTCGCACGCACTGCGCAAGGGGGCGGAGGCCCGCTTCCGTGAAGTCGCATCCCAGCTGGCTCGCAGGCACCCCGAGGTGCCGGTCGTGACTGATTTCGTGGCGGAGCGACCCCAGCGCGCACTGATCGACGCGGCCAAGGGCGCGACGCTCCTCGTGCTCGGCAGCCGGGGAAACGAGTCACCTCCCTGCCTCCTGCTCGGACCGGTCACCCAGACCGCACTGCTCGATGCCTGGTGCCCGGTCGCGGTGACTCCGTCACCCGGCTGATCCCGCTACACCCACCGGGCTGCTTGTCAGGCGGTGTCTGCGATTCCCGCCGGCTGGCGCCGCTGAGCCGGGACCATACCCAAGGGGCCGGCACTCGACCGCGACCCTCGCTGAACGAAATGATCCAGCTCCGAGGATGCATCATCGTGCCCTGGAGACGCTGGGCTCGAGGCCCGTACGCATCCTCTCAGTACGAGAAGAACCCAGGCGAAATAGGCTCGTGCGCATGGCCGACCACATCCTTGTCCTGAACACGGGATCCTCTTCGATCAAATACGAGCTCGTGGACCCGCACACTCACCTGCGCTCGGCCAAAGGCCTGGTCGAGCGCATCGGGGAGGAGCAGGGACGGCTCACGCACCGGCACGGAGACAAGCCGCCGTACGTCCGTGACCGTCCCTTCCCCGGCCACGGCGAGGGGCTCGACGCGATGCTGGAAGCCTTCGCCGCCGTGGGGCCCGAGCCGGCCCCGATCGCGGTCGGGCATCGCGTGGTGCACGGCGGTACGAGGTTCACCGAGGCCGTGTTCATCGACGACGAGGTCATCGCCGCCATCGAGGAGTTGACCCCGCTCGCTCCCCTGCACAATCCGGTCAACCTGACCGGCATCCGGCTCGCTCGCAAGGTCTTCCCCGAGGTGCCCCAGGTCGCGGTGTTCGACACCGCGTTCCACCGCACGCTGCCGCCCGAGGCGTACACGTACGCGGTGCCGCGCGACTGGCGCGAACGGCTCGGCGTGCGGCGCTTCGGTTTCCACGGCACCTCCTGCGCGTACGTCTCCCGCCGCGCCGCGGCCGTTCTGGGCCGCGACCTCGCCGAGCTCGACCTGATCGTGCTGCACCTGGGCAACGGCGCCAGCGCGACCGCGATCCGCGGCGGGCGCAGCGTCGACACCTCCATGGGCATGACACCGCTGGAAGGGCTCGTCATGGGCACCCGCTCCGGCGACGTCGACCCCGCCCTGGCCGGCTACCTCGCCCGGGCGGAGGCCCTCGACGCCCGGCAGGTCGAGCACGCGCTCACCCACCAAGGCGGCCTGCTCGCGCTGACCGGGACCAGCGACATGCGCGCGGTACGCGCCCGCGATGACGACGAGGCCACGCTGGCCCTGGAGATCTACGCCCGGCGGATCCGCAAGTACGTCGGGGCGTACTACGCGCTGCTCGGCCGGGTGGACGCGATCGTGTTCACCGGCGGGGTGGGCGAGCACGACGCCGCCACCCGCGCCGCCTCCTTGTCGGGGCTCGATCGGCTCGGCATCGCGGTGGACCCCGCGCACAACGAGACGGAGTCGACCGGTGAGCGGGTGGTGTCCCCCTCCGGCGCAGAGGTGCCCGTCCTCGTCATCCCCACCGACGAGGAGCAGGAGATCGCCCACCAGACCCTCGCCCGGTTGCGAGCCACTCGTTCGTCAGTGGTCGAGCCCGCGCTCTGAGGGTGTGGCCGGCTGATACCCGAAACGGAGGACACCGGGCCGTGATCGGCCCAGTGAGCCGGAGGCAGGTCCCGCCCTCGCCTCCGCCGTCTCAATGACGTTCTGCCGCCTCCAGCAGCCCCTCCCCCTGCGACACCGGCTCGTCGCGCACCTGCGCGGCCGTGACGGCGACGGTGGTGACGATGTCGGCCACGGTGGCACCCCGGGACAGGTCGTTGACCGGCTTGCCCAGTCCCTGGAGCACCGGCCCTACCGCGACGGCGCCGGCACTGCGCTGAACGGCCTTGTAGAGGTTGTTACCGGTGTTGAGGTCGGGCACCACGAAGACCGTGGCGCGTCCGGCCACCTGGCTGCCGGGCATCTTGGTCAGCGCCACCGCGGGATCGACGGCGGCGTCGTACTGGATCGGCCCTTCCACCTGGAGGTCGGGACGGCGCTCGCGGGCCAGCGCGGTGGCGGTGCGGACCTTGTCGACGTCGGCGCCGGCGCCCGAGACGCCCGTCGAGTACGACAGCATCGCGATCCGGGGCTCGACGCCGAACAGCGCGGCGGTGCGGGCCGATGCGATCGCGATGTCGGCGAGCTGCCCCGCGTCCGGATCGGGGTTGACCGCGCAGTCGCCGTACACCAGCACCCGATCGGCCAGGCACATGAAGAACACGCTGGAGACCAGGCCCAGCCGCAGGATCTCGAACGCCGGCCTGATCGTGTGCGCGGTCGTGTGCGCCGCCCCCGACACCATGCCGTCGGCCAGGCCGGTGTGCACCATCAGCGTGCCGAAGTAGGAGACGTCGGTGACGGTGTCGCGGGCCAGCTCGACGGTCATCCCCCGGTGCGCCCGTACCTCGGCGTACTCGCGGGCGAACCGCTCGCGCAGATCCGGGTCGAACGGGCTCAGCACCCTGGCCTCGGCCAGGTCGAGGCCGAGCTGGGCCGCCTGCACCCTGATCCGCCCCTCGTCTCCGAGCAGGGTGAGCTCGGCCACGCCACGGCGCAACAGGACATCGGCCGCGCGCAGGATGCGCGGCTCCTCGCCCTCGGGCAGCACGATGTGCCGGCGGCGGGCGCGCGCCCGGTCCAGCAGCTCGTACTCGAACATCAGCGGTGTGACGACGTCGGTCTTGGTGATGGCCAACCGGTCGAGCAGCAACCGGCCGTCGACGTGCTCGGCGAACAGCCGCAGCGCTGTGTCGATCTTTCCACCGGCCTCGGGCGTGAAGCGGCCCTCCACCGCCGACAGGCGGGTCGCGGTGTCGAAGGTGTCGTGGTCGGTCGCGATCACCGGCAGAGGGATCGTCATGCCGCGCAGCAACCGGTCGACCGGGACCGGCAGATCGGTACCGCCGGTCATCACCACCGCTGACAGCGTGGGGAAGCCCGGCGAGGTGTGCGCCGCGATCAGCCCGGGCAGCAGCGCGGCGGCCCGATCAGACGGAATGATCACCGCGGTCCCGTCGGTGTAGCGGTCAAGGATGCCGGGCAACGACATCGCGCCCACCATCAGCGCGCTCGCCTCCCGGCCGAGCCCATCCCGCTCACCCAGGAAGAAGCTGCCATCACACGCGTCGAGCAGGTCCGCGACGGTCGGCGCCCGCAGGGAGGAGGCCTCCGGCAGCACGAACACCGGTGTCTCATGCGCGATCACGGGCGGCTCGGCGGCCGTCCGGCTGATCACGACCGCGAGCTCACGGGCATGATGGTGCGCGAGCTCTCTGGACGACAGCTCGACCGCCGCGGCGATCTGCGCGGTCGTCCTGCCCCGTCCGCTCACCACGTTGATCACCGGCGTTCCCAGGTCCGCGGCCAGCCTGGCGTTGAACCCGAACTCCGTCGGCGCCCCCACGTCGGTGTAGTCGGTGCCGACCACCACCAGCGCGTCGCACGTGCCGGCGAGAGCACGATAACGCGCCACGACGTCCCCAGCCGCACGCTCCCCGTCGGCGTGCACCTCGTCATAGGTGACACCGGCGCACGCCTCGTAGGGCAGAGCGAGCTGGAACCTGCTCCGGATGGTGTTGATCAGGGCGTCCTCACGGCCCGCCCGCACCACCGGACGAAACACGCCCACGCTCTCCACCTGCCGGGACAGCAGCTCCACCAGACCCAGGGCGACGGTCCCCTTGTTGCTACCGGCCTCGCCCGCGGCGACGTACACAGCACGTGTCATGCCCCTTATTGTCGTCGTCCTCGGGCGCGCATTCTTCGCCGGGGAGGCGACCTCGGGCCGGCCGACCCCTACGGACGTTGAGGTTTTGACGCGCGCTAACAGGTCAACCGCCCCGATCTCCGCTCCCCAGACCGGGTCGTGCTCTGCCGCGCTGTCGCGCCGTCCTCAGCGTTCCCGGCTTCCAGACCATCACGATGAGGGTGGCCACCACGGCCATGATGACCGCGACCGAAGGCTGATCGAAATAGGAGCCATGAACGGGGAAGAGCTGCCAGCCAAGGTTGGTGATCATGTGGAAGGGCGCCATGGCGAAGACGCTGCGGCCGGTGTTGTTGTTCAGCCACACCATGATGACCCGAGTCGCCACCGTGGCCAGCGACCACCAGGCAATCCATGGCGCCGAGCGGTGAGCCTGAAGGAGGGCCGGCCAATGCCACACCGCCCATACCGATCCCACCACGAGACCCGTTCCCAGCGCGCTCCACAACGCTGCGCTCATCGTCAGCACCGACTCTGCGGAGAACTGCGGAGCCGGCACCTCGACCCCGCACAGTCGAAGAAGGACGAACGACGCCACCAGGATGGCCGGATACAGCAGCAGGAGAGGAACATACCAGCCTTTGGCCTCGATCCTGGCGAAGTCGAAAGACTGCCGCAGAAGCGCGGTCACGCTCGCCTCTCCGCCTCGTCGATATTCCAGGATGACCGCGGCCACGACCGGGCAAACGAACACGAAGGCGGCCAGCGGGAAGGCCACCGCTGGCGAACCGTTCAGGGCGCGCGGCGTGCGCGGCGGCCAGAATGGCACAGACCGCCCCAGGATCTGGATCACGGCGTCCGTGTGCAGGCCATGACCGATTCTCATGATCTTTCAAAGGCGCTTTCGCCATCCGGGCCTCGAAACGAGGTCGCACAGGCAATCTCTCCCCTGTGCGCGCTCCGGCTGCTTGGCCACGGCTCCCATCCCTGAGCGCAAGCAACTGGCACCGATGTCATGACTATCGGCGCCACAAGCGGGACCTTGGCCTCAAGCGGGGGCCGATCGTGCCGACGGATCCTGGAATCAGAACCCGAAGGAAGAGGAGCACGACAATGACCGTCACCCAGGAAGAGGTCAAGGTCCGGAGCGCGGAGCTCACCGACAAGATCAAGAGTGTGATCCACGAGGGCAACGTCCACCGGATCATCGTCAAGGACTCCCATGGCCACACCGTGATGGAGATCCCGCTCACGGTCGGCCTGGTGGCGTTCATCACTGCTCCCGCCCTCATCGCCGTGGCGGGACTGGGCGCCGCCGCCGCCGAATGGTCCGTCCAGATCGAACGAGTCATCCAAGGTGAGCTGGACGGACAACTCCCGAAGGCCTGACCACGCCGAAGGTCGCAGGTGATGAGACGCAAATCCCCAGCCGGCATCTGCCCCGTCCATCTTCCCCACCGCCGGGGCCCGCAAGGGGCACCGACGGTGGGCAGAGGCGCCTGTGGCCGCCCACCTCAGTCGCACGCGCTGTCGCGGGACGCCAGTCGCCCGCACCGTGTCCTGAACCCCATGGTGTGTGGACACGGACGGGACCTACGGATGGATCAGCACCGCCCTTCGGCCCTACACCGTCATGATCAGGCATGTTGCGATCGAGATATGAAGCCACGTCGCGCCATATACCGCCTTCTCCGGCGGGTGCTGATGTCCCCGGTCATCGGGCTTGCCGGCTACCTGGCCCTCATTCGTCCCCGGCTGCTGCGCTGGGGCGCCACCTGCGGAGAGGCTCAGCGCCCCCTTCCCGGGGATGCGATCGTGCCGCGCGCGCACATCCAGGCCACGCGCGCCATCACCGTCGAGGCCCCGCCCGAGGCCGTGTGGCCGTGGCTGGTGCAGATGGGCGGCCAGCCCCGTGCGGGCTGGTACGGCTACGACCGCGTCACCAACGACGGCCACCCCAGCGCTGAGTCGATCGTCCCGGAACTGCAGCGGCTCGAACGCGGCGATCTGCTGCCGACTCCGCCATTCGGCACCGGGTACACGGTTGAGCAGGTCGAACCGGAGCGGACGATCGTGCTCGCCATCCGGGCCTTCCACGTCAGGATCAGCTGGGCCATCGTCCTGCTCGGCGCGGGCGAGCAGACCCGCCTGCTGTTCCGGCTGCGCGTTTGGTGCCGTCCCGGCCTGCTGGGGCTGGTCTATCTGGTCCTCTCCGAGTCGGCCGATTTCCTGATCACCCGCAAGCAACTGATCACCATCAAGGCTCTCGCCGAATCCACCCACTGCAAGTCCTGAAGGCAGCCGACGCAGTCGGGGCTTACGACCGCCGTCCCGACCGGCTGGAGAAGGCGAGAAGCCTCCCGGGGGTAGACGCCCTGGGTCCCAGATCACGCTGAAGGACGAAGGTCCCACGCCATCAGTCGCTTCCGGCCCTCTCCCCCGGGGACCTCCGCACCTGCTCCGACGCTCTGCCAGGCGCGAGAGTAGGCATCACACGAAGGGACCCGCCGGAGGAGATGATCGAGATGCGGACCACCCAGATAGTCCTGCGGCCCAAGCCGGCCCGCCCCCGACCCGGCATCGACCGCCGGACCCCGTCCGGCCGGACCCTGCCTTACTAGAGATGCCAGCCACCTCGCGCCCAGGCCGAGACCGAGCCCGAGCCACCGGCCGGGCCAGATCGCCCCGGCACGCGCAGTGTCTTTGGTCCTACCGGTCAGGGCCGTTCGCCGCTGTCCCAGAGCAACGACGACCCGCCACCATGGGCTTGTACCCCTCTACGGAGGTGAACCGATCATGATCGGCGGGCGAATGATCATGGAGTCGGCGGCGCTCGACTTCGAGCTGCTGTCCAAAGGCCCACCGGCCACGCCCGCGACCGCCTCAACGCTCGCGCAGGGACCGTCGGCCATACAGCATGTAGGCGACGGGCCCGATGGGCTGAACGAAGATGCCCAGCCACCACAGCCCTTTGCGCCCCCGCACCGCGTCCCGAGGCCGGAACCACAGGTCCACCGCCGCTGCCGCGGTCAGTGCGAACTCGGTTGACACAGCCGCGAGCAGCATGCCCTGCTGTCGTTTCGAAAGCTCATCCCAACGCATCGACTCTGTCCTTCCTTCGAGGTTTCCTCATGACGACACCACCTGGCTCTCGGCCGCTGGTCCCGAGGGGCCAGCGGCCTGTTGCCTGCGCCGGTCGCGACAAGTGCCGCCTCCGTCCGGCCGTTCGGCCCGGTCACCGCGTGAGCGGCGGTCAGGACGCCGGGACCGGGAACGAGGCGGCGAGGTGCTCACCCCACTGCCTGGCCCGCTCCAGCTGGCCCTCCACCAGCGGCCCCTGCGTTCCGGTGACGTAGAAGCTCTCCGCCGGCGCGACCGCCCTGATGCCGAGGCGGCGTAGCCTCTTGGCGATACCCCGCGCGGCCGAGCCGGGCATGCGCGGCTTGGCGATGCGGGTGTCGAAGGCGGCGGACCCGAGCGCCGACGATGGTGTCCGCAGCGAGGCCAGCCATTCCCGTACCCCGTTCCCGCGCGAGACCAGCGGCCCGGGGGCCTGCTGGGCGGCGGACTGGCGGGTGGAGGCCCGGCTCATGGAGAAGGCGTGGGTCGGCCCGCCCACGACGAGCAGCCGGACTTCCTCCGCCACGAGGCCGGGCGCGGAACCGACCTCCACCACCTCGGTGGGCATCCGGGTGGCCAGCCCTTCGGCCACCGCCTCGGCGATCTGCTTGGTGTTGCCGTACATCGATTCGTACACCACTAAAGCGTCCATCTCAGGCCTCTCTCCGGCTTCTTGTGGGCAGGACGGGTTCGAGGTGGAACATCCCGGTGACCACCTCACCCGCCCCATCGCGGGCGTCGCTGCGGCCGGCGACGGCCGACAGCACGTCACGGGCGGTGATCAGCCCGACCAGGGCTCCACGGGAAAGCACCGGCACCGCGTCACCGCCTGCGTCGAGCATGAGGGCCGCCACCCGGGGCAACGGGGTGTCCGGTCTCACCCTGGGCCGGGCCGCGGAGCGGAGCAGGTCGCGGACCTTGCGCTCCGACTGCACCTGCGGCCCGCCCGACCAGGACGCGGCCAGATCCTCACGCGTCAGGATGCCGAGCACATGCTGCCCCTCGACGACCGGCAAGTGATGCACGCCGGCCCGGCGCATCAACTCCCAGGCCATCAGCGGCGACTCATCCGGCTTGACGGCCACCAGAACGCGGCTCATCACCTGCCCGGCAATCAGCTCCTCGACGTTCATGACTCCTCCTGGGTACGCGGCCGCACGACGGCGACCGGGCAGGTCACGTGATGGAGTACGCCATGGCTGACGGATCCCAGCACCGCCGCCGCCAGACCGCCCTGCCCGCGGGAGCCCACCACCACCAGTTCGGCCGTCGCGGCGGCCCTGATCAGGGCCGATACCGGGTGCTCGCACGGCTGCTCGTCCGTGATCAAGAGGTCGGGGTCCCGCTCGCGCCAGAAGGCGACCCGCTGGCGTGCCGCGGCGCTCTGCTCACGAATGACGTCCTCGAGCAGGCGGCTGTAACCGATCGCGTACGGCGAGAAGGCAGGCATCTGCCAGGCGCTGACCACGTGCAACGAGGCGTAGCGGGCCCGAGCCTGCCCGACGGCGTACGTCATGGCCGCCTCCGAGTGCCCGGAACCGTCGTACCCGACCACGATCCTGTCCTGCCGCGCCTGCGCGGAGCCGCGGACGATGACGACGGGCCCGGCGGCGTGCCCGGCGACGGCCAAGCCCACGGAGCCGAGCACCAGGCCGGCGAACCCGCCCAGTCCCCGGCTGCCCAGCACCAGGCTGTCGGCCGCCGCCGACTCGCCGATCAGACGCTTGGTGATCGTGCCCGCGAGCAGTTCGGTGCTCACCTCGACGCCGCGTGCGAGCTCGCGCGCCCGGTCGGCGGCGGCCTTCAGCATGCCGGCGCGGGCAGCGGCGTCCTCGCCGTGCGAGGGCCGCTCACACACGTGCACGATCTTGAGGTCCAGCCCTCGCTGTCGCGCGTCGGCGGCGGCCCACTCCACTGCCGCGCTCGCCGGTGCGGACCCGTCCACGCCGACCACGATGTGACCCGTCATCCTGTATCCCTCCCATGTGGTCCCTCACTCTGACCCTCGCGGCAACGAGGGCAGCCCGCCCGGGGACGAAGTCCTGAATGAGGGTGCCGTTGGTCCTCTGACAGGCCGTCGGGCTCGGGGACGGGCGGCGTACGGTGCCTGTCCCCGAGCCGATGGCTCAGGAGCCGGGCGAGCCTGCAAGCGATCACGGACTCAGGTCATCCGCTCGGCCATCTCGACCAGTCGGTTGGCGTAACCCCACTCGTTGTCGTACCAGCCGAAGACCTTGACGAGATCGCCCCCGGCCTGGGTGAGGGCCGAATCGAACACGCACGAGGCGGCGTCGCCGATGATGTCGCGGGAGACGAGCGGGTCGGTGCTGTAGCGCAGGATGCCCCGCAACTCGTCCTGGGCCGCGGCCGCGAAAGCGTCGTTGACCTCCTGCGCGGTGACGGGACGGCTGAGCTGGGCGCTGAGGTCGGTGATGGAGCCGTCCTCCACGGGGACGCGGATGGCGATGCCGTCCAGGCGACCATTGAGCTCGGGCAGAACCTGACCGACCATGCGCGCGGCGCCCGTGGTGGTCGGCACGATGTTGACCGCCGCGGAGCGGGCTCTGCGCGGATCCTTGTGCGGAGCGTCCAGCAGCATCTGGTCGCCGGTGTAGGCGTGGATGGTGGTCATGAATCCTCGGACGAGACCGAACCGCTGGTGGAGCACCTTCACCATCGGGGCCACGCAGTTCGTGGTGCACGAGGCCAGTGAGACGATCTCGTGCCGGACGGGATCGTAGGCGGCGTCGTTGACGCCGGGCACGATCGTGATGTCCAGCCCCTTGCCCGGGGCTGACAGCAGGACCTTGCGCGCGCCGGCCTTGAGATGGCCGGCGAGCGCGTCCCGGGTCCGGAAGCGGCCGGTGGCGTCTATGACCAGTTCCACGTCGTGGGCCCGCCATTCGACGGCGGACGGGTCGGCGCAGGACGTGACAGGGATGATGGTGCCGTTGACGTCCAGCGCGTCGGCGGAGGCGGTGACGGGCAGGTCCAGCACGCCGTACGTGGAGTCGTACTTGAGCAGGTGGGCCAGAGCGGCCGCGTCGGTGATGTCGTTGATGGCGACGACGTCCAGGCCGGTGCGGAGCGCACGGCGCAGGACGGCCCGGCCGATCCGGCCGAACCCATTGATTCCGATTCTCATACCGCCATCGTCGGCCGCCTCGGGTCTCTCGATCAGAGGCGACAGTCCATCATCGATGGGACCTTTGGACCTGCCGGGTGACCATCCCGCCCCGCGGCCCGCGCCCCTGCCATGAAGCTCCGCGTTCCGGCCTTCGCGCGTGCCATCAGGAAGCGTGCAGTTCGAGCATGAAAGCAGCGGCGAGCGCCGGCGCGCACGGCCAGGCGGCGCCGCAGGAGAGGCAGGTGTGCTCCGCGCCGGCTCGATGAATGTCCAGGGCTCCGGCCGCACGGACGAAGTACGTCTCGGCCAGCGGGTCGTCATGAACGCGCGTCGTACCAAGGAGAACGGCCATTTCGATCACCCTCACTCGCCTCATCGTCTTGCGGATGTCATGACCTTCTCTCCGCGCGCTGCCGACCGCCGGAGGCGAACGTCACCGCGCGATGTGTCCTAAGTCACATCTCGCCCAGAGGGCCGGCCTGGATCACCACCGCGTGTACGGCTCCCGGCGCTGCGAGCCCGGTCCGCCGCCTCGCCGCGATCGAGGGGCGAAGCCGCAACGGCTCGGAGACGTCCCGAGGCCCCTTTCCCCGGCGAAAGACCCGGGGCTCAGGACCTTCGTCCCTGGTCACTCACCCCGCTCAAGGGTCAGCGTGGAAGGGAAGGAGCAGGAAGAAGAGGGACAACGAGGAGACATGATGAAGGCGCTCATCTACCACGGGCCCCAGCGGCGCTCCTGGGAGGACACGCCCGACCCGCAGATCGTCGACCCCACCGATGCGGTCGTACGGGTCGACGCGGTCACCATCTGTGGCACCGACCTGCACATCCTCAAAGGCGACGTGCCCGCGGTGCGGCCCGGAACGATCCTCGGCCACGAGGCGGTCGGCACGGTGATGGCGACCGGCGCCTCGGTCAGCACGATCAAGCAGGGAGACCGGGTCCTGGTCTCGTGCATCTCGGCGTGCGGCCGCTGCCGCTACTGCCGTACCGGCATGTTCGGCCAGTGTCTCGGCGGAGGTGGCTGGATCCTGGGCCACCGCGTCAACGGCACCCAGGCCGAGCAGGTCCGGGTCCCGTTCGCCGACACCTCCACCCACGTGCTGCCCGACGGCGTCGACGACGAGGCGGCACTGATGCTCGCCGACATCCTGCCCACCGCCTACGAGGTCGGCGTCCTCAACGGCCAGGTACGACCCGGCGACACGGTGGCCGTGATCGGGGCGGGCCCGATCGGGCTGGCCGCCATCACCACCGCGCACCTGTTCACACCGAGTCACATCGTCGCGGTCGATCCCGCCCCCGCCCGGCTGGAAGCCGCCAAGCGGCTCGGCGCGGACCTGCTCATCGGCGCCGGCGACGACGCCGCCGCAGCGGTCGCCGAGCTGACCGGCGGACTGGGCGCCGACGTGGCCATCGAAGCCGTCGGCATCCCGGAGACCTTCGAGCTCTGCACCCGCCTGGTACGCCCGGGCGGCCACGTCGCCAACGTCGGCGTGCACGGCGCACCCGCCACCCTGCACCTCGAAGACCTATGGATCCGCAACCTGACCATCACGACCGGCCTGGTCGACACCTACTCCACCCCGGCTCTCCTGGACATGATCGCCGCCGGACGACTCGACCCCAGGACCTTCATCACCCACCGCTTCGCGCTGAACGATATCGCCGCCGCCTACGACACCTTCTCCGACCCCATGACGAGCGGGGCGCTGAAGATCGTCCTGACCCGCGGCTGACAGGAAGCACCTGAATGCCGCTGCGCCCGCCTTTCCGGTCCCCCTGACGCCTCGCAGGCGCCTTTCTTCGATCGCTCACCAATCGGGTGACCGGGGTGCATGGCTGCGCCCCGGTCCCCTCAGAACCGGACAGACGGAGTTTCCCCGCATCTCGGCTCAAGGGGTATCACACCTTGAAGTGACAACCTCCACGGCGCGCACCGACTGGGATCTCACGCGTACCGCTGCGGTGTCGGTGGAGATCGTTAGGGTTCGGTGCATGTCTGATGAGCGCATGATGCGTGGTCATGTGGGCCATTCGCATGGTCGTGCCACCTACTCC